>JAYWGD010000147.1:0-7431 GCA_043778435.1 Myxococcales bacterium
GTCCAGCGCGCGATTGGATGCAGTTTGCATGGGTACGCTGGAGCTGGCCGTTGCATGGCGCCCGTCGGCAGTGATCGCATCCACCACCAGCGGTGCGCCCAACGATCCATGAGCATGCATGCTCACACCCACGCGGCGTGCGCGCGGCAATGCGGCAAGCGTCTCTTTCTCGATTCGTGGAGAGCTGGTGCGGAACACCTTCCGACCGGCCATGTCGCTGCCGACTTCGACATCGGGGCCCAGCCACACGACGACATCGGGCTTGCCTGGGCCTACAAACTGGATGTCCCAGATCCGGCCTCCAAGCTCACCCTTGTTTTCGCGCACTCCCTCGATGAGGAGCCCGTCTCCGCGCTCCAAGCTGCATGTAGGTGCAAATTGCACCCATTGCTTGCGACCCTCGTCGTGCACCGCCACGACGGTGCCTGCTGGCAGGCCGACGTGATCACAGTGTCGGCCGTCCACCAGCGTCTGGTGGTTGACACCCGCGAGAAATCCCGGTCCTGCGTTGCGCGCGAAGGCCTGCGCGGCGCGCTCGGCGAGCTCAGGAGGCGCCAAGTCGTGCTCATTCAGCGCGTCCACGGCCGCACGATAAAGCGCTACCGTGGCGGCGACATAAGCGGGGCCCTTCATGCGCCCCTCAATCTTGAAGCTGCGTACTCCGGCAGAGGCAAGTGCAGGCACCTGATCGACGCCATGCAAGTCTTGCGGCGACAGCAGATAGGCTTTGTCGCCTAGGTCTTGGGTCTTCCCGTCCACCACCAGTTCGTAAGGCAATCGGCATGCTTGCGCGCACGCGCCGCGGTTGGCGCTGCGGCCTCCGATGGCTTCGCTGGTGAGACATTGGCCTGAGTAAGCGACACAAAGCGCGCCGTGTACGAACACCTCCAGCTCGGTGCCCGTCGCGGCGTGAATGCTCGCGATCTCTTTGGCGCTGAGCTCGCGTGCGAGCACCACGCGACGAATGCCAAGCGACACGGCAAAGCGCACGCTTGCAGCATCGGTGCAGGTCATTTGCGTCGATGCATGCACGTGCAAACTGGGTGCGATCGCGGCTGCGAGCTTGGCCACAGCCAAGTCCTGCACGATGATCGCGTCGACGCCGGCGCGTGCGCAAGCGAGCAAGGCCTCACGTACTTCGGCAAGCTCGTGATCAAACACGAGGGTGTTGAGCGTGACGTAGCCTTTCACTCCAGCAAGATGGAGCTCGTGGATCACGTCGCTTAGATCTTCGACTGCGAAGTTGGCGGCGCGCGCTCTGGCATTCAGGCTGCGCAGCCCAAAGTACACCGCGTCAGCGCCGGCACGCACCGCCGTGCGCAAGCACTCGAGATCCCCGGCTGGGGCCAACACTTCGGGGCGCTGTGCCGTGCTCATGGGGTCTCCGCAGGCAGAGGCGCAAGATCAAGATGTGGGCCCGCCATCGCATGAAAGCCCATGTCTACATACAGCGTGCTGGCCGTGATGGCGCGCGCCAGAGGGCTTGCAAGAAAAAGCGCGGCTCCTGCAACGTCTGCAGTCTGCACGCTGTCTGCAAGTGCCGTATGCTCTTTGCAGTATGCAATCATGTCGTCGATGGGCCCTATCGAGCTTGCCGCGCGCGAGGCCAGCGGACCGGCCGAGATGGTGTTCACGCGGTGGCCCCATTTGCGCCCGGCCTCATAAGCGAGCACGCGGGTGTCGTTCTCGAGTGCGGCCTTGGCGCTGCTCATGCCGCCGCCGTACCCTGGTACCACGCGCTCGCCGGCGATGTAGCTCAAAGACAGAAACGAGCCGTCTGGTGCCATCAGCGGCCCAAAGTGTTGCACCATAGAGACCAGCGAATAAGCGCTTACGCTCACTGCGCTGAGGTAGCCGGCGCGGCTGGTCTCGAGCAGTGGCTTTTTCACCTCGGGGCCATTGGCCAAGCTGTGCACGACGATGTCGACGCAGCCCTCGCCATGCGCTGCGCGCATGCGCTGCGCGGCGGCCGAGATGCTCACGTCGCCGTGCTCTTTGTAGCGGCGGTGCTCACGCACATCCTCGGGCATATCTGCAAACGTGTCGAAGGCCGCATCGAGCGGGTAGAGAGCTTCGAAGGTGAGTTTGGTTCCGTCAGGATGCATGAGGGATGCATCTAATTTGCCGCGTGCAAGCATGGCCGAGAACACGCCGTACATCTGCGGCCACACGCCCAAGCACACCGTCGCGCCCGCCTGATGCAGCGCTTTGGCAATGGCAAAGCCATAGCCCGTGTCTTCGGCCACGCCCACCACGAGCGCGCGCTTGCCTGTGAGATCAATAGAAAGCATGGCGCGGGCACTAGCACGCTGGCGCTGCGCAGTGCCACCACGCCAAGGCGCGGCGATGGTAGGCAGCGCGTCGCCACTGTTGTACGAGTACTTCCTCAGATGTCCCAAGCCGAACATGCGACCCCAAACGATCGTGCTACCTGGCGCAAACAGGTGGCCTCCGTGCTGCGAAAGTTGGGAAAGCTCGGCGCGGACGATGCGCGCGTAGACCCAGAAAATTTGCTTGTCACGCGAACACTCGATGGCGTGGATATTAAGCCGCTCTACAGCCGCGTGGATGCTCCCGAGCCAACGCTGGCCAATGCCTTGGTGCTTCAGGCAGCAGGGGACCGCACTGATGCTGCGGCGTGGGATGTGCGCACGCTACATGCAGGTGCTGACGCGGCTGAGGCGAGGTGCGCATTGCTCAAAGACTTGGAGTGCGGCGCGAGCTCGGTGTGGCTCTGTGTGGGAGAGGGGCACCTCCCACTGGGGAGCCTTCGCGACGTGCTCGGCGACGTGTACCTGGAACTTGCACCTATCTCCATCGACGCGGGAGCAGACTCTCTCGCAGCCGCCAAAGAGTTCCTTGCGGTATGCACGGAACGCGGCGTGGACTCGAGCAAAGTGCGCGGCGATTTGGGCGTCGACCCTTATGGCCTACAGGCGCGCACGGGCGGTGATGCCGACGTGGACGGCGCGGTGTCCCTTGCGGCGCGCGTGGCCGTGTCGCATCCAAACCTGCGCACCATGCTTGTGGATGCGCGCGCCTTTCACCATGCGGGCGCATCCGATGCTGCCGAGCTTGGCATGTCGATCGCCGTAGGCGCGGCATACTTGCGCGCACTGGTCGAGGCCGGGCTCAGCGTGGATGCTGCGGCGTTGCAACTGGCATTTCGTTATGCCGTGACGGGCGATCAATTTTTGGGCATCGCCAAGTTGCGTGCCGCGCGCTTGCTCTGGTCGCGCGTCTGCGAGGTGGCGGGAGTCTCGCCAAGCGCGCGCAAACAAGTGCAACATGCAGTTACCTCGATGGCCATGATGACGCAGCGCGATCCTTGGAACAACATGTTGCGCGGCACGGTGGCGGCCTTTGCCGCGGGCACAGGCGGAGCCGATGCCGTGACCGTCTTGCCATTTGATGCGGCCATCGGTCAGAGCGACGACTTCGCGCGCCGCATCGCGCGTGCGACGCAGGCCTTGTTGCTCGAAGAATCGAATGTGGGTCGCGTGGCCGACCCCGCGGGCGGCTCTTGGTACGTGGAGTCGCTCACGCGTGACCTTGCCGAAGCGGCATGGGCCGGTTTCCAGGAGTTCGAGCGGCTTGGCGGATGGGCATCAGCGTGGGAGCAAGGCGAGGTGCACGAGCGGCTCTCGCAAACACGCGCCGAGCGCAACGCGCGGATTGCCAAGCGCCGCACCGCGATCACGGGCGTTAGTGAATTTGCAGCGCTGAATGGGATTGCCGTCGTGCGCCCCGCGATGAGCGCGCGCGCGCCTGGAAAGGGAGCATTGCCAGACGTTCGGTACGCGCGGGCCTTCGAGCAGTTGCGCGATCGCAGTGATGTGCATCTTGGAAAGACAGGAGCGCGCCCTCAGATTTTTCTGCGCACGGTGGGAGACGCTGCAAGCCATTCACCGCGCGTCAGTTTCGTCGCAAATCTGCTTGAGGCGGGCGGAATTGAGCCTGTGTATGGTGCACCCATGTCCGGCGGCCTAGCGTGCCTTTGCGGAAGCGATACGGACTACGCGACCCGCGCGGAGGCCGCCATTGCCGAGCTGCGTGCCGCGGGCGTGAAGCACGTGATAATCGCGGGAAAGAACGCGCGTACCGATGTGGACGAAAGTCTCGTCGCGGGATGCGATGCCGTGGCTGTGCTTGCTGGCTTGCTCGCGCGCCTGGAGGTGTTGTGATGATAAAGAGCAAAATTGCGAGCTTTGAGAACGTTTCGCTCGCGCGTGAATCAGCGATGCCGGCATTCACTCTGGTGGCGGAATCGTGGCAAACCCCCGAAGGTATCGCTGTACCATCGGTGTACACTGCACAAGATATAGCGGGACTCGAGAGCGTGGGCGGCTATCCTGGTCTCGCGCCCTTTACGCGCGGGCCGTACCCCACCATGTACACCACGCAGCCGTGGACGATTCGGCAATACGCCGGCTTTTCCACGGCAGAGGAGTCCAATGCATTCTACAAGCGTAACTTGGCGGCGGGTCAAAAGGGCTTGTCGGTGGCCTTCGACTTGGCCACGCATCGTGGCTACGACAGCGACCACGCTCGAGTGAGCGGCGATGTAGGCATGGCCGGCGTGGCCATCGATTCTATTTTGGACATGAGGCAGCTGTTTGACAGCATTCCGCTTGGTGAGATGAGCGTCTCGATGACCATGAACGGCGCGGTGTTGCCAGTGTTGGCGCTCTACATCGTGGCGGCAGAAGAGCAGGGCGTCGCGCCCGAGAAGCTCACGGGCACCATTCAGAACGACATCCTTAAAGAGTTCATGGTGCGCAACACCTACATTTATCCGCCGGCGCCCTCGATGAAGATCATCGCCGACATCTTTGCGTACACCGCGCAGAGAATGCCTCGCTACAACTCTATTTCAATCAGCGGCTACCATATTCAAGAGGCGGGTGCGACGGCCGATCTGGAGCTTGCGTACACCTTGGCCGACGGCGTGGAGTACCTGCGCGCGGGCATTGCGGCAGGCATCGACATCGATGCATTTGCGCCGCGGTTGTCGTTCTTTTTTGGCATTGGCATGAACTTCTTTATGGAAGTGGCCAAGCTGCGCGCTGCGCGGCTCTTGTGGACGCGCTTGGTGCAGCCGTTTCATCCGAAGAGCCAGAAATCATTGTCGCTTCGCACGCATTGTCAAACTTCGGGTTGGTCGCTTACGGCGCAAGATGTGTACAACAATGTGTCTCGTACATGCATCGAGGCCATGGCCGCCACTCAAGGTCATACGCAATCGCTGCACACCAATGCGCTCGACGAGGCGCTTGCTTTGCCCACCGATTTTTCTGCGCGCATTGCACGCAACACCCAGATCTTGTTGCAACAAGAATCAGGCACCACGCGCGTGGCCGACCCATGGGGCGGATCCTACTATGTGGAGAAACTCACCCACGATTTGGCCGAGCGCGCGTGGCAACACATCGTTGAGGTAGAGGCCGCAGGCGGCATGGCCAAGGCCATCGAGGCGGGACTGCCCAAATTGCGTATCGAGGAGGCAGCCGCGCGTACACAAGCGCGTATCGATGCTGGTACACAGCCTTTGCTTGGCGTGAACCGCTACAAGCTCGAGACGCCCCAACCTCTGGACGTGCTGAAAGTCTCCGGCGCGGGTGTGCGAACGCAGCAGCTTGCCAAGCTGGTTAAACTGCGTGCAGAACGCAATGAGCCGGCGTGCCAAGCGGCGCTTGCCGAACTCACACGCGGCGCGCGCGACCATCTGGCAGAGGCGCCGCGTGCAGGGATGGCAGGGAATCTTTTGGCGCTTGCGATCGAAGCGGCGCGCGCGCATGCCACGGTAGGCGAGATGTCGAGCGCGCTCGAGCTAGCGTTTGGTCGGCATGCAGCGCAAACGCGCACGATCAGTGGTGTCTACAAGCAAGAAGCAGGAGGCGCCGTGAACGTCAAACATGCGCTCGAGGTGGTGTCTGGTTTTGCGCGCGACGAGGGCAGGCAGCCCCGCATCTTGGTTGCGAAGATGGGCCAAGATGGGCACGATCGCGGGCAGAAGGTGATCGCGACCGCGTTTGCCGACCTGGGGTTTGATGTTGATGTGGGGCCGTTGTTTCAAACGCCAATGGAAGTGGCGCGTCAGGCCGTGGAGGGCGATGTGCACATCGTGGGCGCCTCGTCGCTCGCTGCCGGGCATCTCACGTTGGTGCCCGAGCTGCGCGTCGCGCTCGATGGCATGGGGCGTCCGGACATCATGATTGTGGTGGGCGGGGTGATTCCGCCTGGTGATTTCGATGAGCTCTATGCTGCGGGGGCCTCTGCCATCTTTCCGCCGGGCACCGTGATCGCCGAGGCTGCTGTAGCCTTGCTCGACAAGTTGCGTGAGCTCCGCGAAACACGATGAGTGTGCAGAATGCACTTCGTGTAGCGGAGCTCTCTGCAGCCGTGCGACAAGGCGATCGCGCGGCCATTGCGCGGGCCATTACGCTGGTAGAATCCACGCGCGCAGATCATCAAGCGCAGGCGCGCGAGCTGCTGCAGTGCCTACTCCCACATGCTGGAAATGCGCTGCGTGTGGGCGTCACCGGCGTGCCCGGTGTAGGCAAGTCTACCGTGATCGATGCGCTAGGCATGATGCTTGTCGCGCAGGGCCATCGCGTTGCCGTGCTCGCCGTGGACCCGTCCAGTATCCGAACGGGCGGCAGCATTTTGGGCGACCGCACGCGGATGATGCAGCTCGGTCAAAGTGCGCAGGCGTTCATCCGGCCTTCGCCTACATCTGGGACGTTGGGAGGTGTGGCGCGCGCCACGCGCGAGGCCATGCTGATCATGGAAGCGGCCGGCTACGATGTGGTGATTGTGGAGACGGTAGGCGTGGGGCAATCGGAAGTGACGGTGGCGGGCATGGTCGACTGCTTCTTGTTTCTGACGCTTGCGCGCACAGGCGATGGCCTGCAAGGAATCAAGAAGGGGGTGCTGGAGCTTGCGGATGTGATCGCCGTGAACAAGGCCGAAGAGCCTCACACTGCGGTTGCACGGGCGTCGGCGAGCGAGCTGCAGAGTGCACTCCATTTGGTCACGCCGCATGATGCGGTGTGGCGTCCGCAGGTGTTGCTCTGCAGCGCGCAAGAGGGCACCGGACTTACCGAGTTGTGGAGCAAAGTTTTGGAGCACGAGCACGCCATGCGTGCTTCAGGATTGTTTGAGGCAAAGCGAAGTGAACAGCAAATTCGATGGATGTGGGCCATGGTGCACGACACCGTGATGGCGCGTTTGCACGGCGATCCAGCGGTGCAAGGGCAAGTGCCGTTGCTGGAGCATGAGGTCGCGTCAGGAACGATGGCCGCGGGGGTTGCAGCTGCCCAGATTGTGGCCGCACTGCTGCATGAACGAGCGTAGTGGCGCCGCCTGAGGGCAGTCATCGCTCGGAGAAATCATTCGCGATCAGGTTGTAAGCGCCGCGCGACATGGCTA
>JAYWGD010000148.1:0-7419 GCA_043778435.1 Myxococcales bacterium
GTAACGACCGAGCTTGTCCGTGATGACGGACTCGGTGATGCCCTTGACCTCGCTGCTGACCAACTTGCTCTTGGTCTGCGAATCGAACGATGGATCGGGAACCATCACGCTCAGCACACACATCAAGCCCTCGCGGATGTCTTCGCCGGCGAGGCCCGTCTTCATGTCTTTGAACAAGCTGGCACTGGTGCCGTAATTGTTGAAAACGCGCGTGAGCGCGCCTCGCAGGCCCGTGAGGTGCGTGCCGCCATCGCGGTTATGAATGTTGTTCGTGTAGCAAAACACCTGCTCGGTGTAGCTGCTGTTCCACTGAAGCGAGACGGCCACCATCACCGTGGAGCCGGCATCCGTTTGTCCCTCGCCGGTGATCGTGATCACACCGTCATGAAGCGGCTCTTTGGTCTTGTTCAGCAGCGCCACAAACTCGGTGATGCCGCCTTGGTATTCGAACACCTCTTTGCGGCCTTCACCGCGCTCGTCCGTAAGTTCGATGATGAACCCGGCATTGAGAAAGGCAAGCTCACGCAAGCGCGACGCCAAGGTGTCGAAGGAGAAATCGATGTTGGAAAAGATCTGGTGATCAGGTTTGAAGGTGACTTTGGTCCCGGTCTTGTCGGTGTCGCCAATGATGGTGAGCGAGTTGAGCGGCGCGCCGCGGCCGTAGTCCTGCACGTGCACGTGTCCGTCGCGTTTGATCTCTAGCTTGAGTGTTTCGCTCACTGCATTCACGGCGCTCACGCCCACGCCGTGCAACCCTGCCGACACCTTGTAGCTAGAGTGGTCGAATTTACCGCCAGCATGGAGCACGGTCATCACGACCTCGGCCGCCGACACGCCCTTTTCGTGCATGCCCGTGGGGATGCCGCGACCGTTGTCTTCCACGGTGACGCTGCCATCAAAGTGGATGATCACGCTCATGCGATCGCAAAATCCGCCTAGGTGTTCGTCGACGGCGTTGTCGACGACCTCCCACACCAAGTGGTGCAATCCCGATCCGTCATTGGTGTCGCCAATGTACATTCCAGGGCGTTTACGCACCGCTTCCAGGCCCTCAAGCACAGTGATGCTTCCTGCGCCATACGCGCCCAAAGGAGCGTCATCAGGCGCAGACATCACAAGAGGATTGGTGGTCGAGATCTCGGTCGTCATGCGACTCTGAGTCTACCCCAAGGCGCCCTCACTTTATGCGATTATTTGCTGGGCGAAATCAGTCGTTTTGCAGGCAGATAAGTGCTGATGGCGAGCGTGCACAGGAGCCAACTCCAAAGGTAATCCAACCGCCATCATTTGATAACGGGTTACCCAACGTACCTTGTGCAAAGTCGTTGAGGCCCTCTGTCCAGTTGTTGCAGTGCAGCAGTGAGCTCGTGCCCTGACCTTCCGACCCTGTCCAATAACTCTCGGCCAATTTCCCCGAATCATCGAGGATGGTTGCCTTTGGAAATCCGGCCCATCGTGCGGCACCGGCATCAAACACACGCTGACCTTTGGTGTTGTTCCACGGACCCGATCCTGTCACCCGTGATGCTGCGTTTACGGTGATGGTTGAGAGATAAGCGATGAACTTCCCTGGAAAGCCCGCTGCTGATGCCGCGACCGCGCATTTGGAATCGGCGCCGGCAAGGCCTCCAAGGTTCCCGCCAAACTTGGCGCGTGTGATGAACACCAACTTGCCATCCGCGGTCTGATTCGTGTTGTTGGTTCCTATAGCTCCGCCACTGTCCGGCGCATTGGTCCAGAAACATCCAGGGATCGCCGCGCAACACAACACCATGACCACCGTGAGCTTGTTCATCGTAGCGGCTGCACATAGTTCATCAAGCGAGCTTGCGTCTAGCTGACACACGCCACCATGCCGGCTTCGACGCGCATCTCCGCGCGTTCGGCGCGGCCACGAGGAACCAACTCCGGGCGCGTCGTCGTCACAATTACTTGGCCCGACAGCGCGTCCAGGAACGCAAAGAGCGCAGTGGTACGCTTGGCATCGAGCTCACTCGAAATGTCATCCAAAAGCAAAACAGGCAGCGAGCCTGTGGCCGCCTCGATGGCGTGCATTTCGGCGATTTTTAGAGAAAGGACAGCCAAACGATGTTGCCCTTGAGATGCGTGCCCTCGAAGCTGCCGACCATCAAGTCTCAGAACCACATCATCACGATGTGGCCCCGATGCTGCAAATCCACGACGGCGATCGTCGTCTCGTGAACGCTTGAGCTCTGCACGCATCGTATCCACCGTGCCTGCGCCTGACGCACGATAGCTTGCAGCAAATTTTTGATTCACCACGCCAAGCTCTGAAAATACACGTGCAGCATGCGCGCTTAGAGTCTCTGTTACATGCGTGCGTGTTACACGCATCTCGATGGCACGCACTGCAGCAACCTCTTCAAAAGCATCCAAGGTGGGATCGCCATTGCTACGGCTGGCCAAAATCGTTTGACGCGCTTTCATGGCTCGCTTGTATTCTGCAGACACTCGAACAGAGGAAGGCTCTGCATACAGGGCAACACGATCGAGCAGCCTACGACGGAGCGCAGCCGGACCCATTGAGAGGTTCAACTCCTGAGGATGAAACACCACCACGGGCGTGCGTGCAGCATACATGTACATCGATTCCGGGGCGTGACCATCCATCTGTACGCGTCTTGTGCTTCCTTCGACCTCCACTTGCTTGGTGGTCGAAAGCTCCAAAGACTCGGACACCATATGCACGCGCATGGCGCCCACCGCAGGCCGACTAAGCACTTCAGAAAGCTTACTCGCTCTAAAGCTCTTCGAAGTGCAAGCCACATACGCCGCCTCCAGAAGGTTGGTTTTTCCTTGGCCGTTATCGCCATAGACGACGTTAAACCGTGCGCCAAAAGAGAGTTCGGCAAGAGCGATGTTTCGAAAGTTTTGGATGCCCAAACGGACAATCTTTGTGACCGTCTGGCTCATCGAAACGGATGTTCAGATGCGCATCGGCATGACGACAGAGACAAATGACTGCCCCTCTTTTTCGCCTTGAGGCCGCACTGTTGCTGGGTCCAATTCGCCCGAGACGCCAACAATCACTTCGGGCTCTGTGAGAGCCGCAAGCACATCAGAAAAATACTTGGCGTTGAATCCAATGGTCACTTCGGGGCCTTGGTGATCAATGGGCAATTCGTCGTAACCATCGCCCGTGGTGGGAGACTCACTCTGAATGCGTAAACACCCCGATGTGAGAACAAACTTCACGCCCAATGTCTTCTCGCTCGCTGCAACGGCCACCGCTTTGATGGCATCAAGCAATGCCAAACGAGGCAACACCAACGGATACAAAGTCTTCTTCGGGATCACTTGATTGTAGGGCGGAAACTGAGCGTCCACGAGTTTGACACCAAGAACCAACCCTTCGGTTTGGAAGAAGGCTTGATTGCCGCTCTGGCGCATCACAATGCTCGCATCAGGGCTGTGCAAAAGCGCTTCTTCGCAAAGGCCGCGCAGCTCCACGACTCCTTTTTGAGGGAGCAACATCGTCCCTGCCTCAACCAAGTGAGGAAGCCTGATTTGCATCCGCGTTAAGCGATGACCATCGGTGGTCACCATCCGCATATCCTCACCCTCCCACTCTACAAGTGCAGAATGCAAATGAGGGCGCGTCTCATCTCCGGAAATAGAAAACTTTGTGCGATCGATAAGATCTCTTACGAGAGTCGCGGGCAGCTCGCGTGAATTTGCGCCCTCTGTAGGGCTGGGCACCGGAGGAAAGTCCGCGCCCGGCAACCCTCGTTGTGTGTAACGACGTGAGCTGGCTTTGGCGCGCACCGTCATGGTGCCATCTTTGGCACTCAGCTGAATCGGTCCCTCAGGCATGGCACGTACGCGCTCCACGAATTCTTTCATGGGAACGGCAACACTGCCCGGTTTCGAGATGTCTGCAAAGACACGAGCAAGAATAGAAATGTGCGAGTCGGTCGCCGACAAGCGAAGCGTAGAATCTCCGTCGGTGCTCAGAAGCACTGTGGAGAGAATGGGAGAAGACACTTTCTTGTCCGCCACGTTTTGGGTGCGGAGCAACAAGCGAAGGAGGTCTTTTTTGGCGACTTGAAGTTCCATCTCGTAGCGGTCTCGTGTGCAACACCAGATGGCGTTGCAGGAGGCTCGGTATAGGCCGTTCTCTCCTTCTTCAACAAGAAGGAAGAAATAAAGAAAGTAATAGAGATAGGCCCTGTGAACAATGGGGACAACCGGGATGAGCCGCCAATGATCATCGAGTTAGCAGATGAGTCATAGAGGCAAAACAGGCCTCATCTTCGTGTACAGACGGGGACAAATAGCGAAAAAACGTCTGTCCACAGCCGTCGAGCCTAAAAAGCAGATACCCATTCCACAGGGTTATCCACAGCCCAGACTCATTTAAGAAGCTTCCTTGGTGGGCTCGAGTCGGAGGAGCGCACGTGCCAAACGCTCTTTGAGCTTTTGCATTTCGCGCGCAAAGGTTTGTGGACCTAGCTCACCGCTCTCTCGTGACACCATAAGACCTGCTTGCTCTGCTCGAAGCTCAGCGACAAGCTCGTCGAGCTCAAGCCCGGTGATGCCCCGTTTGCGCTTCAGGAATGAGGCTCCTGCAGCGACAAGCATCAGGACTGAAGCAACCGTGGTGACGACAGCTGGCCAAATGCCACGGCTAGGCAAGCCAGATAGCGCCGCCACGAAGACGGAGGGGTTGCCGTCTTGCTTGTCGAAGGTGAGTTCTGTCCCCCACACACGGGTGCCGTTTTCCAGGGAGACTTCGCGCACGTCAGGCATGCCCGCCACACTGAGCGCAAGCTTTGCAGATCGCGCAGCCATGATACGCACTTGGGCCGTTCGTGCTGGCAGCGCCACGGCCGCTTCGAAGCGCTCCTTTTCACTTGGCACTTGATAGGTGAACATCAGGCGATGCTCGCCGGGCCCAAACGTACCTCGCAATCGTAAGAAAACCTCGCCTGTTTCCTTGTCTTCATCTTTTTCCACGCCTGTGTCCGTCATGCCTTCTTGGGCTTGGAATCCCGTGACACCCTTAGGCAGAAGGAAGCGATCGCTTTTGCCCGGAAGCCACGCTGACTTGGAGAGATTGTAGATCGAAACAAGCTCTTCGAACTGAATGCGATCGTCTTTTGGCTCCATGTAGACTGCAACCACAGCGCCTAGGCGAAGGGACTCAAGTGATCGGGTTACTGGAAACACTTGGAGTCGTGCACGGGTGCCTCGCTCATTCGACAGCCGAAAGGGTGTAGACTGAAACTTTCCGCCATCGCGCTCCACCACAGGCCTATAGGCAAAAGCGCTTGTGGTTTGCAGATCCGAAAAGCGTGCCACGCCTTGTGCGTCGCTCACGGCAAATTGGGCGCTTCGCTGGTCACCTTTGGCGATGCTGCTCTCGACAATGCCCAAGCGAACTTGCACGCCAGACTCGGGTGCGTTGGAGGACCCAAGAACAAGCACCTCCACCATACCGGAGGCAAGATCTGAGGCCTCTGCAACTGCAGGAACCTCGGTCCCCTCCAAGCCCATTCCGCTGTGTTTGGCCGCAACATCAGGGCTCATCTTTTGTTGAGCAGAGGCTCCCACACTAAGTGAAAACACGCTCGCTGCAGCCAGGACTGTGCGATTCATGGGGATGTCCCATCGTCACTCAGCAACGCTGTTGCGTCGCTCATTTTGGGTGCGAGTTCGGCATCAATTGCAGCAAGCACCAACTTGGCGCGTTCTCTGTAATCTGCAGACAAGTTATCATAGTCCTCTTGAGACAGCTTTCCGATGCGGCGTTCTCGCTCCAAGTCTTTGAGCTGCGTGAGAAGGCTACGCTTTTCTTCGTCCAAATCGGTTTCTAAGCCTCGGGGGTCGAAGCGTGCGCCGTCCAAGTCCATGGCCACCTCCGTGTCGCCCGAAAGCAAACGCGCGCTTTGCCAAAGCATGTAGACAGCAGACAAAAGTACACCGCCCAAAAGCGCCCACACTCCCAAACTTGTCTTTCCGATGGTCATCAAAACGGCGGCGCCCAAAGCCCCTGCGCCAACAAGCAGTGAGGGCAATTGGCGTTCCGGCGAAGCGCTCATTCCATGTCCTCCAACTCATCATCCAAGCGTGAATTTTCTTTGCGGGTTTGCGCCGTGGTGGGGATGGCTACAACCGCGCGCGGCTTGTTCTTCCACCGGCGCACCAAGAACCAAAGCCCCAAACTTGCGGCTCCTGCGGCGCCAAGAGGAAACAGGTAGATTGCACGCATCGCACCCTTGTTGGGCGGAAGTGCCGCCGAATCGCTACCGTGCTCTTTCACATAGTCTGCGACAATTTGCTGCACCGTCATGCCATCGCGTAGTTGCGCACGCATGTGTTTGCGCGCGTCGTCGGCGTAGTCACAAGCGCAGGCCGTGAGCAGCAAACGCTCACAGCCTCCGCACATGCATCGCACGAGGCCGAACATCTCTTTCTCGGTGTCGTTCTCGATATGCACCGTGCCGGCATGCGCACTGGAGCTTTGCGCAAAGCTTTGCACGGGCATCGTGGCCAGCAACACGCCGAACATCATGGATGTGGCCACGCCCGCCATGCCGCGGCTCCAGCGCCACGCACGGGACTCATCGGCTTGGGGCTCAGGCCACATGCAAACGAAGGCACCCAAGAGCAAAACGAGGCAACCTCCCCACACCCATCCAACGAGTGGATTGATATGCACCTGGAAGCTCGCCACTTTGGTTTGAGGATTGGCTTGGCCCAGCACCAAGTACAAATCGTCGCGCAAGGAGTGCAACATCCGCACCTCTGTGGTGGGCGATCCTGGCTGCTTTTTGTAGATGTATTTGCCAGGCGCGAGGGTGCCGATCTCTTTGCCGGCCTTGAACACGGTCACGTCCGCAAGCACCATGCGCTTTTCGGTGTCGACCTCCATGCGAGGCTTTTCGTAACGTAGCGAATACCCCTCGATTTCAAAACTTTGGCCGGGTGCGAGCTGCATCTCGCTGGTCTTGTGCCAAGACTGTCCGGCGAAACCGAGGAGCATCACGACCAGGCCCGTATGCACCACATAGCCGCCGTAGCGTCGGCGTCCTGCGGCGGGAAGCGAGGTGAGCATGTGAATGAGCCCGGGCAAAAATCCGGCGAACCAAAGCCATGTAGGTGTCTTGGTTTCGTCCTCTTTTTCGCGCGATCGGAGCAGCGCGTTGAACTCGCGCGCGATGACGGCCAAGTTGAAAGCGGCCACTGCAACGGCCACGCCTGGCGTGAAGGCATTAAAGGCGCGCAGTACCGTGCCCATGGCACCCTCGTACACAGGGGGTGCCCATACGACTGCAGGGAAACCTAACCTGCGACCGAGAAATGCGTGCAAGAGCACCACAGTTGCGGTGACGAGCAATGGCCATTTAAAGGCCTGGCGAAGCGACGAATCACTTGTTTTTTTCCAGCCGAAGATGG
>JAYWGD010000149.1:0-7408 GCA_043778435.1 Myxococcales bacterium
TATCCTCTATTTCCTGACACAACATTGTTGGAAAAGACGACATCGCTAACGCTCGAAAGCGCCACCCCACCCGACGCATTCGGGAGCGCTGCGGCGCCATTTGCGGTCGTGCCAATGTAGTTGCCGCGGATTCGATGCCCGACGCCGCCATCGATTTGAACGCCGTACGTCTTACTCCCACCAATGACATTGCGGCCCGCCGCAGTGCCATCGCCAATGGACAGGTTGGTCGCGGGGCCTTCGGGCGCGTAGTAGTATTTTCCCGTCAAAATACCGATATTGTTGGGCGCCACGACGCCCGCCGGCGTCACGCCGATGTAGTTGCCAAAAACACTGTTGTCTCGGCCGCCATCAATGATCACGCCCGCGAGCCCGTTGGTGCTTCCAATGAAATTGCCTTGGCCAGGCAGCCCAATTTGAATGCCCGACATTCCTCCGGCAATCAGCCACACGCCACCGGCAATCCCTGCTCCGGTTCCCTCTATCCAGCTGTTGGTAAGAGTTGAGCCGCTGGCCGCAGCGCGATACTCCACAACTCCGCAGCCGCCCGAAGACATCGTGTTATCAAACTTTATGGCATTGATAAGCGTCTTTCCTGACACTCGAAACCCGCAAAATGCAGTGGTTATTTGAATACTTGGGACGGCTGGGAACGGGGCGTACCCTGCCTGGGTAGAACCATCAATGTCGAGCTCGTCGGACACCGTGGCGCCACCACTTGCGGGCGACAAGACGAACCACGCATTGCCGGGGCTCCCAGCATCAGAAAAAACAAAGGGCCCCGCGCCCGTCATCGCAAAGCGAATGGTGTCCCGACCCCCCAAACGATTTGACTCTTCAATGGCCGCGCGCAGCGAGCAGTTCCCGGCTGCGTCTTTGCACACGCCATCGCCCGCCGTCGCGTCCGCTGTGTACGCATTGCTGTTGACCGTGAAGGTCGCCGCGTGCGCGGAGCGCGCGGCGGTGAACAAACCCAGCGCGTAAAGCGCGTTCATCACAGGCTTGGAAGATCGGATTTTCATGCATGTCCTCGGTGTAGCGAAATGAGAAAAAGCGCCCGCGCAAAGTGCGCAAACGCTTGCCAATTCTGTTCAAATTGCGTGCGGTTTACAGTAATATCGCGAGTGGCTCGTGGCTCGTGGCTCGTGGCTCGTGGCTCGTGGCTCGTGGCTCAGAGGCGAGAGGGCGCTGGGCAGAAGACTCACAGCGAGGAGCTTACGTGAGGCCACATTGCCGCGGCAAGAATGCGTGTGCGCAGCAGCCGCGCTTTTGTGCGACAAGGTGGGCGAGGTGTAGAGCGCATGCATGCCGACGCGGTACGCTATGAATAGACCGACATCACGCGGGTGAGCCGAAACACCAAGATCGGGTTCTGAAGCAGGCCGATGGGATGCACCGCGCCCGCACGCGATACTGGAACCACCGCGCCAAAAGCCTCCCGGTCGGACGCCGATCGCGGATGAGGAACGGGCTACCCGCGATGCAGAGACACATTGTTCACGACATGATTGCCTCCGCCGAGCATCAATGCCCGGTCACGTTGCTCGTGGTCTGTCCCCACGCCCGCGTGGCCCGGTGGGCGCGGAAACCCATTTCTTTTGGCACGGGCGCGACCCTTGTGTCCACCGTACTCGGTCCCGACCAGCTGCCCATGGCGCCTTTGCCACCACAACCAAACCCACTTGAGCTGCTGCTGGCGGTGCTCGGCACGGCCATGCATGCAGCCGACCCCGCGGCACTCCAACACGTCAGGCGGCTCGGCGAAGACGTACTGAACACGCGCCCCAGCGCGAGGATGTCTGCCACTGTTTGTTTGAAACTTTGTTTGGAAACGAGTTTTCTACCTCCATGGAGGCCATCATGGGCGCAGACAGCGGGTACAATAGCAGCCCGATGTTTCGCAAAGTGAAGGTCCTCGCCAAGGGCTAGGAAAGGCCGGGCGAAAGGCCGACGGCATCCTCGCCGTCCTTCGCGCGCGCGCGTTCCTCTCCTGTCTCTCTGCTGGCCAGAGCGCGCATTGAATCCTGCACGGACTTGGCGTTGCTCGAGACATGGCTTCCGCGCGCCGTCACGGCCTCTACTGCCGAAGAAATTTTCTAGGGCGCGATCTTTGATCGGCACCGGCTGAGCCGTCGCTTCACGGATCGGCGAAAGTCCCAACTTCATTGCCTGCAAACTGAACCCATTTTTTGCGGTGTCAAACATTCTACAAATCGGTTCCTAAACATGTCGCGGGAGCCCCGCAGCTCCGCCGTTGTCGTTGGGTCTCAAGTTTCTGGCAGTTGCGTGAAATTCTTGGTGTAACCTTGAGCCCAATGCGTACACGCCACGTTTTCACCACCGTTCAGGCCTCGGCCTTGGCCTCGCTCTTTGTCTCGCTGGGCGCACAAGCGCAGCAAGCGCAGCCCTGGGCCGTGCAACCGCAAGCGCCAGCGCAACCTGTGCAACAACCACAAGCTCAGGTGCAGCCCGCACCACAGCAACAGCAACCTCAGCAGCAGCCGCAACAACAGTGGGCGCCGCAACCGCAGCAACCTCAGCCGCAACAACAGTGGGCGCCGCAACAGCAGCAACCTCAGCAGCAACAACAGTGGGCGCCGCAACAGCAGCAGCCTCAGCAGCAACAAGGTTGGAACGTGAATCCGTTTCCGCAGCAACCCCCGATGCCTGCAGCTGCAGCAGCTACGCCAGCTCGTAAGCGCAGGCGAAGCGAGTTCGAAATGAGTTACTTGTATGGTGCAGGTGCCATCTACGGCGTAGGCACAGGCATTTGGCTCGACTCTGTCTTCAAATGGACGGAGCCGTCGATTGCCATCATGCCTCCCGTGATCTTGGGCGCCGGCGCGGTGGTGGGCACATATCTATGGGACCGCAACACCACGTTGCACCGCGGGGTTCCAGCCGCGACCTCGTTGGGTCTCACACTGGGGTTGGGTCAAGGCATGGCCATTTCTCTGACTCAGGCGCAGAACAGTCCCGTCGGCAGCGAGTGGAAGTTTAGCACTGTCAGCACCATCAGTTGGCTCACCATGACGGGCGGCGGCGTGGGAGGCTACTTCTGGGGCGAGTACTTCCGCCCCGATCCCCGATCCATTGCGCTGATTGGTTCTGGGTCGGCGATGGGCACCGTCTCCGGGGCGCTCATCGGCGGCGGCGTCACAGGCAAAAACTTTACCGAGGGAGACTTTAAAGATGGCGCCACCACCGGCTCTCTCGTCGGCCTCAACGTAGGCATGCTGGGTTCGGCGGTGCTCTCTACCTTGTGGACCCCCTCGTGGAAGACCACACAGTACATGTGGATGGGCTACGGCATTGGCGTGGGTGCCTCCACGTTGGCCTTCGTGCCCACGCTGGCATCGGGCGGCGACAACCAAAAGGTCCTGGTGCTCTCGGGTATCATGGGCATTGCAGGTGCGGCCGTCACCGGCGCCCTCACCGCCGACGCAAGAGACGACGAAGAGACCAACGTCACCCGGAGCGCATTCCACGTGAACTTTGGCGCGTCGCCGCAAAAAGGTGGCGGCGTCCTCACCGCTATGGGTACCTTCTAAGGTCTGGGCGCATCCCTTGGAGGGCGCGCTCATCCCGAAGGGGGAAATAGCTCATGCCCACACTCAAGTGGTTGCACACGGATGGCACTCCGCGTGTCTTTTCTCTGACCAAGCCGCATCTCACTCTAGGGCGAGATGCGGCTGTCGACATACGCCTCGACGCGCCCAACGTGGCCCGCGTTCACGCACAAGTGCTCTTTGATGGCCGAGACTTCAATCTCGAAGAGGCCGACCGTGAGGGGCATATCGCCATCAACGGCAAAAAGAAGCGGCGCGGCCGATTGGTGCACAACGATCGCGTCGACTTGGGCGAAGCACAACTGGTCTTCAGCATGCTGGATGAGCCCGTACGTGCGTCGCAAACGTCCGAGCACGCTGTGCCAAGCCTCACCGAGCATCATCATTTGGCCGGCGTGCGCAAGCTTCAAGAGTTCAGCCGCACACTCATGAATTCGCCCGGAATTGATGAGCTCTTCCAAGGCATGCTCGATGCCATTCTGGAAGTCACCGGCGCTGAAAAAGGCTTTGTGTTGCTGAGAGACAACGTCGACCCTACCAAGCTCGCGGTGCGTGCATCACGCAAGGTTCCAGGCAAAGATGCGCCTACATTTTCTGACTCCATCGTTGCACGCGTGATGAGCACTGGCACGCCTGTGATCGTGAGCGATGCCCTCTCAGACACCCAATTTCGCAGCAGCCAAAGCGTGATTGCGCTGCAACTTTCCAGCGTCATGTGCGCGCCGCTCTATGCCGCGGGCGAGGTGGCGGGCGTGCTCTATGTGGGCAATGACAGCGTGAAGGGATTGTTTCAGCGCGCGCAATTGGACTTGCTCCACATCTTTGCGTCGCAAGCCTCGCTCATCTTCCAGAACGCATCGCTGCTCGAAGCGCTCAAGCTCGACAAGGTCCGGCTCTACGAGGAACTCAAGGGCAAACACGCCGGCGAGATCGTGGGCGCGTGCGCCAGCATGGTCGAGCTATTCCGACGTCTCGCGCGCGTTGCCACCACCGATGTGAGCGTGCTTGTTACGGGCGAGACTGGCACCGGCAAAGAGCTCGTCGCGCGCGAAGTGCACCGCGCGTCCAATCGAAGCGACGGCCCTTTTATCGTCATCAACTGCGGCGCGATTCCCGAGAATCTGATCGAGAGTGAGCTCTTTGGCTACGTTAAGGGCGCGTTCACGGGCGCCGTGGCCACACGCGACGGCAAGTTTCAGGCAGCCAATGGCGGCACGCTGTTCCTCGACGAAATCGGCGAACTTCCTTTGGCGTTGCAAGTAAAGTTGCTGCGTGCGCTGCAAGAGCGCGTGGTGTCCCGCGTTGGCGATACACGCTCCGAAAAGGTGGACATCCGCGTCGTTGCAGCCACCAACCGCGTGCTCGAAGACGAAGTCAAAGCGGGCAGGTTCCGGGAAGACTTGTACTACCGACTCAATGTGGTGAACCTGCACTTGCCCGCATTGCGGGATCGCGGAGACGACGTGATCGTCATCGCCAAGTCCTTGCTCGCCAAGCACTCGGAAGAGATGCGGATACAGGTTCGCGGTTTTGATCCCAGCGCACTTTTGGCCATTCGCCGCCACACATGGCCTGGCAATGTGCGCGAGCTCGAGAATCGCATTCGCAAAGCTTTGGTCCTTTGCGATACCGGGATCATTGGGATTGCCGATTTGGGATTAGAGCCGGGCGTGCAGGCCGGAGTCTTGCCACTTGAAAAAGCGAAAGAAGAGTTCCAACGCAAGTACATCATGGAGGTGCTTGCCAGAAACGATGGCAATCGCACGCTCACCGCACGCGACCTCGGCGTCGACCCTCGCACCATTTTTCGGTACCTCGAGAAGAACAGCGGCAGCGACGACCGAAGTGGTGGTACCGGTCCGTAGACTTGACTCAGCTTTGCGGCCGATAGGTTCGATGACCAGACTTTTTTCAAACGAAAAGACGCTTGGCGATTTGGAGTTTGG
This sequence comes from Myxococcales bacterium, assembly GCA_043778435.1. Taxonomy (GTDB): domain Bacteria; phylum Myxococcota_A; class Polyangia; order Polyangiales; family Polyangiaceae; genus JAAFHJ01. Next base: position 5,516 of record JAYWGD010000149.1, read on the forward strand.
CGACGTGCTCGCCGAACTCGCGGCGCGTACGCGCACGGCCGCCGGCGAGCGCGCGGCTTTTGCTCTCTCGTTTGCAGAGAACGACGAAGCCTGTGCATTGCTCCGCGCGCAGGCGCTCGAGGCCATCGCCTTCGAAGATGGCGGCTCGCCGCTACCCATCGTGCCAGCACCCGATGTCACACGTGTGGTGAGCCATGTTTCCGTGCAGGGCGTGGTCACCGCCAGCGACTTTGTAGACTTGCTCAAGGCGCTTCACGCGGTGGAAATGCTCCGTCGGTTTTTGGCCTCACGCAGCGCTGTCGCTCCTTTGCTCTTCGAGGCCGCGCGCACAGCGCCCGAGCTTGCGGGCCTCGCGCGAGATCTGACTCCTTGCTTCGAAAGCGACGGCAGCATTTCCGATCGTGCAAGCACCAAACTCGCCAAGTGCCGCGCGGAACACAAGATCGCGAAGGCGCGCTTACTAAGCCGTGCGCAAGAGATCTTGAGAGACCACGCTAGCTTGTTGCAAGATGCATACATCACCGAGCGTGATGGCCGCTATGTCGTGCCTCTGCGCAGCGACGCACACGAACGTTTTCCTGGTATCGTCCACGGCGCCAGCGCCAGCGGCGGAACGCTATTTGTAGAGCCGCGCGCACTGGTCGCATTGGGAAATCAGTTGCGGGTTTTGGCGGTGGAGATTGAGCGTGAGGAATACGCTGTGCTCGCGCGACTCTCGGCCCAGACTGCCGACCATGCGCCCGCGTTGCGCGAAGCCCTTCATGCCTTGTGTCTGGCCGATGTGCGGGCGGCCACAGCGCGTTTGGCTGTTGAATTTCGCATGCGATTTCCAGATTTGGCACCACTTGGGCAGGCCGACTTGCGCGATCTTCGGCATCCACTTCTCGCGTTCGGCGGCGCCAAGGTTGTCCCTTCCGACGTGGTCGTACGCGCCGGACAATGCCTGGTCGTGAGCGGCCCCAATGCCGGCGGCAAGACCGTCGCGCTCAAAGCCGTCGGTCTCGCCGCGCTCATGCTGCGCGCAGGGCTGCCTGTGCCCTGCGCCGAAGGCAGCGCTATGGGCCCGATGCGCGCGGTGGTATCCGATGTGGGTGACTCCCAAAGCCTCAGCGCAAACCTCTCCACATTCAGTGCACACCTCACGCATGTGGTCGCGCTTCTGCAAGACGCTGGTCCTGGCACATTGGTTCTTTTGGACGAGCTCGCAAGCGGCACCGACCCGCGCGAGGGCGAGGCGCTGGCAGCGGGTGTGCTCCGCCATCTATGCGCTGTAGGAGCCACGACCTTGGTCACCACACATTACGAGGGGCTCAAAGCATTGGCCTTGTGCGACGCGCAATTCGCCAATGCCAGCGTGGGTGTGGACTTGGCCACCATGACGCCGAGCTTTCGTCTTGCATTGGGCATCCCAGGACTAAGCCAAGCATTTGCACTTGCCGAACGACTGCATATGCCAAGCGAGGTGCTGCAGAGTGCACGCGCTTTTTTGGCAGGCGAAGATCGCGACTTTGAGACCACCGTTCGAGACTTGGACCGCGCACGCGGTGAGCTCGAACGCGCACGTGTCGAGCTCAACGAGAACACAGAACTTCTGGCCGAAGAACGGGCAGAAGTGGCCGCAGAGCGCGCACGCATGCACGCCAAAGAACAGAAGCTCTTGCACAAGGATTTGATCGATCTGCGTGCCGGTATCGCGAAAGCGCGCGCAGAATTGATGCGTGCCAAAGATGCGCTTGCAACCACCACCGAGTCGGCAGAACTCAAAGCCATTGCCAAAACGCTTTCGGCCGCGGCCGCCATGGTGCCCGAGTTGCCCCCCGAGGAGCCGTCGCGTGCGCTCGGCCCGCAGCCTCGCGCCGAAGAGCTGCGCCCCCAACTACGTGTATGGCACAC
>JAYWGD010000150.1:0-7407 GCA_043778435.1 Myxococcales bacterium
GCGCCAAGCACCACAGCCGCGCGTTTGCCACTCAGTCTGGCGGCCGAAGCGATTAGAATAGTGAGCAAAAAAGCTCGCATCAAGTCCCATCGCTTGACCCATGTATCGCTTACGGTATCCACACCCGCAACGTGAAACACCGTTGAGCCTGGTCGTAAAAAGAGCGAAGTAGATGCATTTTGCACACGTGCGCCCCAACCCGCGGCGGGCAGTGTCGACAATGCGGAGTCAATGCGTCCCACGGCCGTGATGATGGTCTCTCCCTCTTTGGGTGAGACACGCACGCTGGGCCCCGTGCCAGGCGGCGGCGATACGACCAACCACGCAGGCTGATCCTGCAAGCGGAGCTCCTTGAGGTCGAGCGGTACACGTAGCGACAATCGCTCTGGCGCCGAAACGTCGCCGCGCAATGTGTCCTGAAAGGTGTACCCCTTGCCATCCAAGTCCTGCCACATGCGTCGCTGCAGCAGCCACAGGGTTCCTTGCTGGGCATCAAACGGTAGGACCTCGAGCTGCAATCCGGTTCCTTCAGCCACCGGGTATGCTGAGTGTGCGCGCCACTCGGCAGGCACATCGCTCTGGCCCGGATCGACGGCAGCGCTGCCACTTACCACCACGACACGATGAGCCGGAACGCCCTCAACGGACCAGATCTCCTGGCGAGGCCAATTGCTGTCTGGCTTCGGGCGCTTCAGCTCCACGAGCTCGGCGCGGGTCACAGCATTCAGCGTGATCGTGTGGGTACCCGGGCGCACTTGCACACGCAAACGCCCTTCGGCATCAAGACTCGCTGGAACATCCGAGCTGAGAAGTACCGGAGAGAATTCCGATGTGAGAACGCGCCCCAATACCACCTCGCGCGCCTTCCCGGACACATCGAGCACAACGCGCGTCAGAAGCTGGCCCGGGATTCCATCCCAAAACTTGCGGAATACACGCACTGAAAAGCGGTCGTCCTGCACCTCGGATTCGGAGGCCCCCCATCGCGCAAAACCGTCTTCATCGCGTCGAACGGTTCGCCATTTTCCTGCCTCGCGTACGGTAACGATGCCGATGTTGGCCGGCACCTTCATCTCGCCTGAGGTCTCGAGTGGGACCTCACCGCGGAGCACATGATGACCCGGCAACAAGTGAGCCATGGTTTCTCCGGCAGCGCCGCTCACCATCAGCGCCGGTTTTGCGCCATCTCTCACATCGCGCGGGCGCGCGCGCTCGGAGCCCGGCAGATGAACCTTTTGCTCCGCGCCAAAGATGTCCCAAGCAAGTTCGAATTTGACGGTCTTGGATTGCACCTCCAGCTGCAGCGTTCCGGGCCACGCACATGGGCGAGAACCACTCGTGCCTAGAGACGGGCACAGCAACTCCTCATGCCCTTCAAGCACCCACGGCACCCACGCTTTCAGATCAGGTGGCAACTCGCGAGGAGACGCAAGTGTTGGAGCAGAGACGAGAGAGATCGCTGCCGTGAGCAGAATGAATGACATACGCATGATGTTGATGACCCTAACGCGCACCGACGAGCCAACCTTGCAGTGCACATGCAAAAAGAGACACGAATGTGTCCCCTTTTGCACGCGTTCATTTGATGCATCGGCTCGTGTGGCGTGATCTCGTCTTTGGAAAATCAGCTCACGCCGCGGCGGAGGGCGTTGAGCACATCCATTTTGGTAACGAGGCCCAAGAACACATCGCCCTCGAACACCAGCGGGACATAGCCCTTGGCAAAGATGGGCAAGAGCTCCGCCAGTGGCGTGGTTGGTGTGACGGTCGTCAGCGTGGTCGACATGACATCTCGCACCGTGCCCTTGAACGTGGCCGGATCGTTGTATGCTGCAAGAAGCAAATCGCTTTCGTCGACGATGCCAAGCACTTTGCCCTCTTGAAGCACTGGCAACTGCGAAACCTCATTCATCTTCATGCGGCCGTAAGCCATGAGCAATGTGTCTTCGGGCTTTACCGTGACCACCGCTCGCTCGCTGTAGTGGCGTGAGATCAGATCTCTCAAGTCGCCGTGGGATTGGCGTTTCATCATTCCCTGCTCAAACATCCAATTGTCATTGAACATTTTGGAGAGATACTTGTTGCCGCTGTCGCACGCGAAAGTAACGACTCGCTTTGACGTTGTTTGCTCCTGGCAATAGCGAATGGCCGCGGCAAACAATGTGCCTGATGAGGAACCCGCCAAAATGCCCGTATGACGCAACAAATCACGTGCAGTGCGCAAGCTTTCCTCGTCCGAGATGGCATACGCTTTCTTGCAACGTGACAAGTCCAAAATGCCTGGCAAAAAATCCTCGCCGATGCCTTCGACAAGCCACGAGCCGGCAGTTCCAAGCGTGCCATGATTCACATAATCTGTAAGAATCGAGCCCCTAGGATCTGCCAGCACCATCTCGCACGCGGGTTGCGCTTGAGAAAAGAAACGAGATAGCCCTGTCATCGTTCCGCCCGACCCAACGCCGCAAACGACAGCATCCACGCGTCCCTCCATCTGCGCGTAAATCTCAGGCCCGGTTGCAACCTCGTGCGCAAGTGGATTGGCAGGGTTCTCAAACTGATTGATGTAATGCGCACCCGTTTCCTTGGCGATCCGTGCAGCCACATCTTGGTAATAATCAGGATGGCCTTTGCCCACATCGGAGCGCGTCGTGAGCACCTCTGCACCGAGCGCGCGCAGGTGAAAAATCTTCTCCTGGCTCATCTTGTCTGGAATCACCAAAGTGAGCTGATAGCCGCGCTGAGATGCCACCAACGCGAGCGACAATCCCGTGTTTCCCGCCGTGGCTTCGACAATGTTTTTTTGGTGCGAACCGAGCTTTCCCTCGACCTCGGCAGCGCGAACCATGCTGAGCCCAATACGGTCTTTGATGGAACCCCCCGGATTTTGGCACTCAAGCTTCGCGTAGAGCTCGCAAAGCCCTGTGTCGAAGCCGCGCACGCGCACCATCGGGGTGTTGCCAATCATCGAAAGCATATCGGAATGAGCCATGGCTCAACGGTATCACAAGCCCATGCGCGAACGACCCAACTGAACCATTCACGGCGATGGTTAGGGACGCGATGCGGCGTGGTCTCCTTGCAAAGGACCACGAAGGCTCTTGAGAAATGCGGCGACGCCGGAATGTTCCGGATGCTCGTGGAGCGCGGCTTCAAGCTCTTCGACCGCTTCGGCGTCTCGCCCCAACCTATCGGACAAAACGGCAGCACGACGCAAACGAAGCATCGCTTTGCTCTCCTTGTCCGTCTCCTGGGTAATACGAGATCGCAACGCATCGGCATACGCCACGTGGTCCCGAGTGTGCGGATCTTCTCGCCCATCGAGATGCAGCGACGCCACTCGCTCCGTCAAAACGAGATCTGGCAGGCCTTGCGCAGCGGAGGCCGCCGCCTGCGCATCTGCTGGCAACTTGGTCAGCTCGGCGCGTCGCAATAGGAATCGCGCTTGTGCTGAGCGCGCGTCAACCCGGGATGCCAATTCAGCCAAAAGTGTGAGCGCTATGGGCGCGGCATCGGGCCATTGAAGAACTTCGCCCGCAACCTTGCCAACCAAGGCCGACGCACCAGGAGCCTTGCCCAAGACGCTAAGCCTTTCCCGTAGCGCTCCGTAGCCGCCCGAACATGGGTCCCGCATCAAGGCAATCGCAAAGCCGCGCAGAGCGGCGGAAGGCACCACTGCCTCGCACGCAAACTCCGCGATAGAAAGCGCGCAAGTGGCAGCACTACGCGCATTTGATAGAGACACGACATGGTCCAACGCGCGCTCCAACTCGCGCCCTACCGCATCTCGCACTCCCCGTGGAATGCTGCTCGCACGGGAAGCGATGCGGGCCATACCAAAGGCGAATGAAGGGTCAGAAGTCCTCACGAACGCATCTACAAGCCGTGTGAGTGAAGGCGCGCATTGTCCCTCACAGCCGGCAAGCACCACCGCTGCAGTGACGCGCAAGTCGACACGCAAAGCACCGTCCTTGACGCGCCCAGCAGCGCGCTCAAGAGCCGCAACCGCTCGCTCTGGTTCCAGCGACCAAGAGATCGTATGAACCACCCGCGCAAGGGCGGTGCTCGATCGGGGGTCGACCACCACGGCACGGAGCGCATGCTCGAATGCGAGCGGGCCATGTCCCCGCCGCTCAAAGTAGAGCGAAGCTCGCATGTGCAACGTGCGCGACCCATGATGCCCAGTGGCGCGCGCAGCAACGCCCTCATACACTTCAGAAAGCGCCAACTCGGCCGACTCACTTTGCTCGCAAATATCCAAGGCACGAACCACGTTGATTCCCTCTACGACACACTCTCGCGCGTAGCGAAATGCGACATCGTTCCTCCCGGGGCTTTGAAGCGCGAGCGCGGCAAGCTCTAGCCTGACGAGGCCTCGCGTACGTGGCTCCCCAAGTTGATGAGCATAGTGATCGAGCACCTCGAACGCCTCGGTGGGGCCAAAGGTTCGCACTGCTTGCAGCGCCAACTCGGCATAGGGCTCGGCGTTCGTGCTCAGCGCCGCGGCTTCGCCCCAAGCGCTCATGGCCCCCGACTTGTCGTCGCCCATTTCCCAGCGCCATTTTCCGAGCCGACGCCAAGCGTTCTCGGCATCAGAAGCGCCAACCCCAACGCGGCGCGAACGCTGCGCCACCGCTTCCGCCAAGTACAACTTCGCATCGGCGCCGACGCCGCGGTCTTCATCGAGAATTTGAAGTGCCCAAACATCGAGGTCTCCATGCTCGTCCGGCGCATTCATCAACGCATCGGCAACACAAAGCGTTTCCGCATCCGTATCCCCCAAAGCTGCATGACGCGTCGCGAGCGCACGAGTGATCTCTAGAGCGTCTTGAGACGAAAGCGACATGCGGTCTAGACAGCTGCAGAGCACATCACATGCCAATCGATCAGACCCAAAGGCATCGGCGATTCGCAGTAGCGCGTCCCGTTGCACACCCGTGTCCACGCCAGAGCGACGCAACCACACTTGAGCATCCGCCTCGGCTGCACACAGATCGGCCTTCAGAAAATGCGGTAGAAGTTCGATCGCGAGCTCCGCCATCTCCGCGCGAGAGGTGCGCCCGGGCTCGGTGACCTTGGAAAAAAGCTGACGCAAAGAAAGCGACTCACGAATATGCCTGGCCAAAGCCACTGCGGCACGAAGCGAGGCTAGCGCCAAGTACCGATCAGACTGAAGCGCGTGCAGGAGCTCCCGCGCGACGTTGTCGGATGCCACACCTTTGCAGTTTGCAACCATCTCCATGCACGACAGCCAAAGTGTTGTGGAGGGCTTGGTCTCCAGCACGGCCTGGACCCAGCCATCAAAAGCTTGGGGAGAGGTGCCGGCGCTCGTCAAAATACGCAGCGCCTCCAGGCGAGCCAGCGCGGAATCACTCTGCTGCAAGGTTGCTGTGGCCGTTCCGATCGCCTTTGCCACCGAGCCCGACTCATGAGCCGCACGGGCCGATGCAACACGCATCACCTCGCGTAGCGAAGCCTCCGACATCGAAGCCAATTTCTCCCATGCTTCTGCAACCACTGCGCTCGCACCCGCGGCCTCGGCACATCTCAAGATTCGCGCCCAATGGACCACCGGTGCAAGTTGGACGTCGCTCATGAGTTTTGCCAACTCGAGCGACAGGGCGGCATCCCCTGCACGCATCGCGGCGCGCACGCGCCAACCATCCCACCCCGCATGCACGTCGATCGCGTGCAGGTAGGCCAAGGCCTCGTCCTCGAGACGCACGTCTTCCACAAGCACAGCACCCCGCAGCGCATGAATCGCAATGGCCGCACTGGGCGCCTGCAACCAAAGCTCGGCAGCTCGGCGCGCATACGCCTCGTGCAAATCGGGATAACCGAGCAGTGCCTCCAGCGTGGGCACCCCATCCTCCGGGGACGATGGCACCTCCGCGCGAAGCGCGGCCAGCAGCGTCGCGCGCTCTGAGGCATCACTTTCCGATCTTGAGCAAAATCCAAGCGCCAATAGGGCTTGCATACGCTCCGACGGATCGAGCATCGCGCTGCCGCGCCACAACTCAGCGCCTGCCTCAAACAAGCGTCCCTCCGTCTCGGCGAGCGACGCCAAAGCACGACGAACGGACAGGTGGTCACCACGGGCTGCGATATCCACATCGCGCATTAACGCCTGATGCTCAAGCGCGCCCAGGCCCATTTCTCGAAGTGCGCGCGCCAATCTGGGCATTGCTGCCGAGGCCCGCGCGGCGCTTGGGTGAAGCACATACCAAGCCAGCACATCCGACATACGCTGCTCGCGAAGTGCTAGTTCAACGCCGCGCATCAGCGCCGACCCATCAGTGGTATCGTTACGGGCCAGCTCTGACCAGACGCAGAGCGCCGCTCCGGTCTCTCCCGAGGCCATGTAGTGTGCAGATACTTCGTCCGCGCAACGAATGTCCTTCGGGCGTGCCTCGAGCCAAGCCCGACGCCACCGAGGCCGCTCCGTGGCGTCGTTCGGTCCTTCGTCATTTTCAGGGGGGTTCCAATCTCCTGCGCTCGCGAAGAAGGCATCACATTCTTGGGCGCGAGAGTCTTGCCCCAACAGCACTCGCCATGTACGCGCTGCAGCGAGCACTTGCCCCAGACGAGCAGAGGTCTCGGCCGACAAGAGCAACGCACGCTTGGCCAGCTCAGGCACGGCGCATTGCGCCACTTGTGCCAGCACGCCAATGGCCTCCTCCTCGCGAGAAGTCACGCTTAACGCCTCGGCAAAGCGCATCAAGGCATGAGGGTCAGTTGCATCTCCGCAAGCGCGTTCTGCACAGTCTAATGCTTGGGCTGCCCGACCAAGGTCGGTGTAGGCCTCCGACAACCTAATCCACATGGTGGCGCGAGCGATAGGGCCTCGTTCCTCCAATGCACGCACACGCAAACGAGCCAAAAAGGCCTTCGCCGTGCGACGTGGGCGCAAAATTTCTGGGCTTCCGCTCATTGAACTTCGAGGAGCGAGGGAGCCAACAACACGATGCGATCCGTGCGAAGCAACTCCCATGCCGATGCATAATGCACCAACTTAGGCGCGCCCAATTGCTGCGCTGCGACCGCCCACGCGGACAGCTTTGGCGCTTGAGCATCCGCACCAACCAAGCCCAACCGCTCGAGAATTCCTCCTGCCGATTCATACACGCCGACGGTGGACCCTTCGGGCAAATGCGCCGTCTTCTTCGCATAGTCGATCGCGCTCGCAAGCCCACCCACCTCGTCGGCCAAGCCGAAGGCCACAGCATCTCGTCCAGAAAAAATACGCCCCTCGGCATGAGCACGCACTTGTTCGGCCGTGAGGTGCCTTCCCTCCGCCACACGAGCGACAAAGAGTTCGTAGATCTCTGTCATCTCGGCCCGAACGCGTTCACGAGTGGGCGCATCCCAAGCTTGCAGTGGCGACTCCATGCTGGCGCGCGCACGTCGCGT
>JAYWGD010000151.1:0-7405 GCA_043778435.1 Myxococcales bacterium
TTACATTCGTATTCCATTTCACTTTGCCCCTCCCGAGAGCGCTTCGCCCGAAGAGGTGTCGGGCGATGCCGCCATTGCCGTAGAGCACGAGGGGCATGTGACTCCAACACCCGTGACCGGCGCCAAGCGAGAAGTGCGCGTGCAAACACGAGGCGGTCCACCCAGCCGGGGCGCTGGCGATCACGACATCAAGGTAGGTGCGCTCAGCGCGGTGCCTCGCACGGATGCGGCAAGCTTGCTGCGATTGGCGCCGGGGGTGATGCTGACCAATCAAGGCGGGAGCGGTCATCCAAATCAGATTTTTCTCCGCGGCTTCGACGCACGCGAAGGACAAGATTTGGAGTTCACCGTGGATGGTGTGCCTGTGAACGAAGTGGCCAACCCTCACGGGAGCGGCCTCGTCGACACGCACTTTGTGATCCCCGAGCTGGTGCGGCGCCTGCGCGTCACGGAAGGGCCTTTCGCACCGCAGCAAGGAAATTTCGCCGTGGCAGGCTCCGCCAACTACGAGCTTGGGGTCGAGAACCCCGGCCTTTACATGCAGGGCACAACCGGCTCGTTTGGCATGCAGCGCCTGCTTCTTACGTGGCGACCACGTGGTTTTGGCGCCGAGACATTTGCTGGCGCGGAGGTATTTTCCACAGACGGATTTGGCCAGAACCGAGCTGCGACACGCGGTACTGCGATGGCGAGCTTTGATACAAAGCTGGGTGAGACCGCAAACTTGCGCGTGCTCCTCACATCGTACGCAGTGCACTACGCGCAAGCAGGATTGCTTCGCGAAGATGACGTTGCTCGAGGTGCCAAAGATTTTTTCGGGACCTATGACACCGCGCAGGGCGGAGATTCCGCCCGGCACTCCGTCTCTGTGCAATATGCGGGCAAGCACGGCAACGCAAAGGTAACCCAGCAAGTCTTCGTCATCCTGAGAGACTTCGAGGTTCGGCAGAACTTTACGGGAACCCTGCAGGATACACAGCAGAGTTGGCAGAGCGCGCACAGTCAGCGCGGCGACCTGTCTGCGCAGCACTCGGGCGCTACGACCATGGGCGGTCGCGGAACGGTGCGCCAAAGCTTCGATGCCTTCAAGCGAAAGCAGGAGCTTGAGCTTGGGTTTCTGGCTCGCTACGACCGCACGGACGCGACACGCCGACGACTACGCGCAGGCACCAATGTGCCCTACCGCACCGACCTGGATCTGCATTCAGACATCACCAACATGGGGCTTTACGCCGATGCCAATGTGACGCCGTTCTCATGGCTCACATTGCGTGGTGGCGTACGCGCCGACTTTTTTCACTATGCGGTTCAAAATCGATGTGCACTGACGTCACAAAGCTCTTTTGGCGGCGACGCACTCGACACCGAATGCTTCTCGAGCGACCGGCAAGGGTATCGCTCACCCATGCAAAGCGCATCCACGTCGGCAACACTCATGCAGCCGCGCGCCACACTGCTCGTAGGACCACTGCGCGGCGTAACGCTGAGCGCAAGTTATGGCCGCGGCGCCCGCAGCATCGACCCCGAGTACATCAACCAAGACAAGCAAACGCCTTTTGCTCAAGTGGATGCGCTCGAGGTGGGTGCTGTCTATTCGCGGACGCTGGGTAGCGTAGAAATAAACGTGCACTCTGCATTCTTTCAGACGCGCGTAGACAAAGACTTGTTCTTCAATGCCACAGAGGGACGCAGCACACTCAGTGATGGGACCACGCGAATTGGCTGGGCAGGGAGCGCGCGCGCCACGGGATCGTGGTTTGATGTCGCCGGCAGCCTCACGCTAGCGCGCGCACGTTTCGACGATACGCATCTTTCGATTCCCTATGTGCCAGGTTCGGTGGCCCGCTTGGATGGCGCGGTGTTTGGCCCCTTGCCGTTCAAGATTGAAGGCCGTGCGTTGGCGGCAAGTTTTGGCGTGGGGCTCTCCCACGTAGGCTCAAGGCCTCTTCCCTTTGATGAGAAGTCTCAAAGCATTGGCCTGGTCGATGCCGGGGTGAATGTGCGTTGGCGCGGCACGACCGTGGGCTTGATGAGCACCAATCTATTGGGCGCTCAGTACAAGCTTGGTGAGTTTAACTATGCGTCTGATTTCCGAAGCAGCGCCTACCCGACCCTTGTGGCTGCAAGACACTTCAACGCGGGCGAGCCTCGCAGTGTGTATCTAAGCGTGGGTTTTGTCCTCGATGCACAGGAGGAGGCCAAGTGAACGCGCGACGTGCTGTATTTTCGCTTATGGTTTTGGTGTTGTCGGTGGCTGCTCTCGGCGGCTGCAACGCCGCCACAGGCGGCGAGCGGTTTGCGTTCGAGGCCTTGGCCGCAGGGCGCGCAGAAGCCGGACAGAGCTTTGTCAACGAGCGCGGCTGGACCGTGTCGCTGCGCCGTGCGGAACTAAGCATTGGACCGCTCTATCTGAACGCCGCCGCGCCTCTTCGCGCGGCAAGTGGACCCACTTGGTGGTCGTCCTTGGTGCCCAGTGCTTACGCGGCAGGTGAGGACCACCTGCAAAGCGGACGCGTGCTGGGTGAGGTGTTGGGGCGTGTCACATTGGATGCGCTCTCGCCGTCGCTACGGCCCTTCAGCGAGCTTGGTTCGGCGACGACCGAGCAGGTCCGCACAGCGGATGTATGGCTCTATCCTCCGCCCGGAGTGAGCGCCGAGGCGACCAAAAATGTGCCGCCTTCACTCAGCGTCGCTGGCCTTGCCCAGCGGGGTGACGAGCGTGTTTTGTTCCGCGGTGATCTCATCCTCAACGACAGCTGGTTGCCTGAAGCACTCCCGGGTAGCCGGGCGTCGCGCACCGTGATGTCGTTACGCCAGGTCCGTGGAATTGCCGCCTCCCTCCTGCCCTCGGCCGGAGGTCATCTCGAAGTTTTCGTAGATGTGCGGAGTTTTTTTCGCGGCGCGGACTTTGGCTCACTGACAACGAACAAGCGCGACGCCGATGGCACTTACGTGCTCAGCCAATCGTTGGGCGGTACCGACCAAGTCATGAACAATCTGTATCAGGGCCTGCGAAGTGTGGGCGGTGTGTACGACGTGCGCTGGTCGAATCAAAACTAAGTTTACTTTGTTGTGTAGGGTGTTATTACAGTTGGAATGCAAAAGAAGTTTAACATGTTTTTTTGCTATTCCTCTTTGGTTGCAGGATTCGTGGTTGCCGCTTGCGGAGGCACCGACGTCGCATCGCCAGGCCCCGTGCTCTCTGGTCAGGGCGTCGACCTGACTGGTGCGGACCCAGGGAAAACAGGTATTTTGGTCACGCTTTCAGGCGAAGATTTGGTGTCTACCGGCTATGACTGGACGGCCTCGTCCAAGGCGGAAGGCGACCCGCCAGCATTTGTTGATGGCTGGTCGCTCAGCTTTGACCACGTCATTACGACGGTGGCAAATGTGCGCTTGAACGCTGACCCAGACAAGGACTCGGGGAACCCAACGGCAGTTGGCAAGGTGGTGGCCTCGGCAGACGGCGCATGGGCGGTCGACTTGGTGAAGGGCGGAGATGTGATTGGCAAGAGCGGATCGGCCGACGAAAAGGCGACGCGTCTCGTGTCATTCCGCTCCAAGGGCGACGGGACAGCCTTCGACCCAACCGCACGCTATGCATTTGGGTACGACTTTGTCGATGCTCGCGCTTCTGCCAAACGAGTCAACCTTGGGACAGAATCAGATGCGCTCTACACAGAGGCTGTCTCCAAGGGTTGGACAATGCTGTACGTGGGCACAGCCACGTACAAGGGGCCGGAGCCCGAGGCCGGAAGCGCATTCGCATCTTTGCCAAAGGTCGTGAAATTTAAGATTGGCTTGCATAATCCAAGCACCTACGCCAACTGTCGCAACACGGATCTAAATCAAGTGGGCGGTGAATTTCCTCGCGGCGTGCAAGTAAGCGCTTCGGCGAGCACCACGGCGCAGATCACACTGCACACCGATCATATGTTTTGGGATCAGCTGAATGTGGAGGGGACGCCGCTGCACTTTGATGCCATCGCGGCACGCGCCAACGCGGCGGGTGAGGTGACCACGGAGGATCTGGTTGCAGCGGATGTCACTGCTCTCAGCACGCGCTCGGGCGCCAAGTTGCCATGGCGCAGCCTCGTGTCGGACTACACGGCACCAAGTGGCCAAATGAAGTACAACGCCAACGGCACGAGCTTCGCGCGCGCCAACAGCTTGGCTTCTTATCTCGCTTACAGCGCCACCGCCGGCGGACATATGAATGCGGATGGGGAGTGCGAGATCAAAAACAACTTCACGCCGTGATTGGCATGTTGAGGCTGCTCCGTGGACGCAAGAGCCTGTTCACTGCGTAGCCTAAAAATCACTGCGAATATCCCTGCCGGGAAAATATTTTCGCCTTTGCGTGACAGATTCGGCTTTGCGGCTACAAGAGCACGCATATGCGCACTCATCTCACCATTGCCCGTAAAACACTCGCCGCTCTCTTTGCCGCAGGCACCTTGGTCGCAGCTGCGGCATGCACCGCCACGCCCATCACGAGCGAACCGGCCAAGACTCCGGTGAGCGACAGCGGTGGCGGCACAAGTGGTGAAGATGGCGGCACCGCTGTCACCAAACCCTTTGCGGCAGCACCGGGGCAGTTGGCCATCTTTGTGAAGCAAGTGCGCCAACATCGCACCGCGGACAAGGCCGACGCGCTCGAGATCGCCATGACGCTTGCCAACGGCGATGGGGGCCAAGCTGTCGTGCTCAACCCCACAAACTTCCGACTCAAGGTCGCGAGCGGATTGCTGAAGGTGCCGACCTTAGGCGGCGTTGCAAAATACGTCCAAGGCAAGTCGTCCAACCTCACCGACTCGCTCTCGGGCGGAGCGAGTTTCGGCCCATGGACACTCTCGTTTGACGTGGACACCAAAGTGGATGCACCTGTGGAGCTTCTGTTCGAAGTGCCCGGCGTGACGAGCGGAACCACCACCATCGGCGACGGCCGCAAAGCCGTGGCGGCAGTGGTGCTCGAGGCGTGCACCTTGTGTGGTGCATCATGCACGTACTTGGATCTAGACGACCAGAACTGCGGCGCTTGCAACGTGAGGGCTGCGGGCAAATGTTCCGGAGCAACCCTCGCCTGCGATTCAGGCGCAGCCACGACCTTGTGCAAAACCTCGAGCAGTTTGTACTGCGCAGATGTGTCAAAAGATTCAAGAAACTGCGGCACGTGTGGTCAGAGTGCGCCGAGTGGCGGCTCTTGCGTCAATGGTGCGCCCGCGTGCCCGACCGGAAGTCTCAATTGCTCTTCAGGGTGCACCGATGTTCGCTGGAACAATGTGCAGTGCGGCGCTTGCGGAAACGATTGCGCAGCTAGGAAGCCCACCGCAACCAGCACCGCCATCGTTTACAGCTCGACGCAATGTGGGGACTCAAGCCGCAGCCCAGCGCAAGTCGGCATGTGTCAGTTCCGCTACACGGTAAAGAAGACGTTTCTGGGCAACTCCTGTACGACACTTTGTGCGGATGTGGGCCTAAGTTGCCTCGGTGCCCGCACCCAGAGTCCTGTCACCTTCCCAAATTGCGATGTGATTCTCGACACGGTTGCCGCGGGCTCAAACGGCATCGACTGCATCTGCACACCGTAATGATGCAGCGCGTGTCTCATCCGCGTGCGCTCTCGACCAGAGCTGCGAATTTCGCCATCAGGTCCTGGCCTCTGTCGTAGCCGCGTCTCGAGATGGCAGCGAGATTCGCACGCACAGCCTCGACGTCGGCGCCCGCATGAATCAACGCATGAGCGTCGAGTGTATCCTGCATACGTCGTTCGGACGCCGACAAAACCTTGAGCGCCAGAAGCTCTTCCTTCCGCGCAACGTGCACCGAGGTAGTCTCGCTCCACGACACAAGGTCTGCCCGCTCAACCACCTCAGATTCAATGCCGCTGCTCGCGACCAGCAAGTCCAAGACCACCCCCGCAGGAGCCGTCAATCTTACGATCGCAATGCGATGCGCATCGTCATGCTCCACCAGCGCCTTGACCCCATATCCACGACCACGAAGCGCTCCCACAAGCACCTCCACCTCCGCATCGTTCGCGACACGAACCGCAAGATCGACATCACGCGTGAACCGAACCTGCGCGCGCAGCGAGACCGCAAGGCCTCCAACGAGCGCGCAACGCGCGTCGAAGTCGGTGAGATCCGTCACGGCACCATGCAGGGCCGCATCGAGACGCGTCTCAGTCATCACACATCAACCACGCTGAAAGCGCGGCCTCAACCTCGTCTTGTGACACGCCGGGTCGCTGCAATCGGAGCGCACGACGCTTGAGCTCTACACCGAACGTGTATTGCTCACGCATTTGTTCAAGCTTCTCCTGAAGCGAGACCGAGGCCTCGAGCTCGATGTGGTGCTTCATCATACGGCTCATGCCTCAAGAATAGCACAGCGTAGCTCAGGCAAGATGGATTGGCGAAGGCCCGCAATCACCCCGTCTTGCCGTGGCGGCGCCGGGGCGTGCCCCGCCAACGTAACCACCTGCAACGACGGTTGCTGGAACGCGTAGTTCAAGGATGACAGCCGCAATTGCGGAAGTTGCCAAAAACTCATGCGGTCATTTGCCTGAGGCATGCAGCAATCCCCCGACTACCTGTGGCGTCTCTGGGTGTAAAGGATGGGTAAGCGCCTCCACCGGTTCATACGGAACCAAATGCTCGAAACATTGTAGAGCAAAAGGATTCGATGATTGCGCGAAAGGCGGAACAGCCGGTTGTCGCTGGGAGCCCGGCTATTCGCCCAGCAGTCCTGGTGGATCATATCCCATCGAAGTTTGCGAGTGTATCGGCACTCCGCGCCGCCCCAGCTCTTGCACTCCGAATCCTGCCATCCTTGGTGGTACGTTGGTTGCTGTGGCACGCGCGTTCCGGCTCAGACCCTGCTCGACTATGTGGACGACGGATTTTCACTCGCAGAGTTTGTCGAGAATTTCCCCAGCGTCGCACTGCCTCAAGCTCGGGACTTTATAAAACTTGCGCGCGGAACCAATGCTCCTGCTGCCTGACGAAAATTTGCCGCGTGCGCTGAGGCTGCTTCTCTCACCACACCATGTTGTCACCGTGCAAGAGCAAGGCTGGGCCGGAGTAAAGAATGGTGAGTTGGTAGCTTTGGCCGACAACACGTCTGACGTGTTGCTCACCGCCAATAAAAACCTTCGCTATCAGCAAAACCTCACGCAACGTCGCCTCGCCATCGTCGAGCTTCCGACCAACAGACGACCGACACTAGGGGCAATGCGCGCGGCAATCGACGTTGCGCTGCAGACCGTTGCAAACAACCATGTGCGGCACGTCGTCGTGCCGTGGAACGTCACATAGCGACGCACTCCCAAAGAGCAAGCAAAGCAAGCGCTCACCTCCCAAAGCGCAAGCAACGCAAGCGCGACTCCCCCAGATCTGGCGTT
>JAYWGD010000152.1:0-2574 GCA_043778435.1 Myxococcales bacterium
GTCGACTCTAGGCGTTCGCCCATACAAACGAGCGAAATCATCGAAAATATACCACAAAACGCCCACCTCGTAAGCGCCCCTAGCACCGCCTCCGCTAAGAATGATGGCCGTTCTAGAGGGAGACGTTCCGCGAGATGAAGGGACGTGGCCTTGGGATGAGGGCAGTGGGGTCGAATCGGTCATAGGAGGATGCGTCAGTGTGGCATGAGCCGGGGCCCGAGCGCACGTTTCGTACGTCGACAACATGGCCGAACCACGGTTGTTGGGCGTACACTACGGGGGCTCTAAAAGAGAACCCCGCGATGACCACGACTTCCACTTATCCCACCCCAGCCGCATCAGGAACTGTCGACAAGACGCCGGTCGCCAACCTGCTCATCTATGTTGCGGAGAACAAGCTCAGCGGCACCTTGGAGATCACGCCCCCCGGCGCGCCACCGTTCACCATCTTGCTGACGCAAGGCTGTCCGGTAAAGGTGAAGTCGGCGGAGGTCCATGGTCTGATCGGCAGCATCTTGGTCGACTTAGGAAACGTATCGCCCAACCAAGTTAGCCGCGCCTTGGACACATCACGCGAGCAAAAACGCATGGTGGGCGAGGTTCTCATCGAGCAAGGTGCGCTCACGCAGCCCGAGCTTGAGCGCGCGCTGTCTGTGCAGCTAGAGCGCAAACTTCTGCGCGTTTTCAAATTGCCGTTGTCGTCGCAATTTGCATTCTACAAGGACTTCGATGCGCTCGTTGGCTTTGGTGCAAAGGACGCGCGCGGCATCGATGCGGCCAACGTGATCTGGCGCGGCATGAAAGTCACGCCGCCGCTCTCTCATGTGGAAGCCGTGCTCTCAAACGTGGGCTCCTCATTGTTGCGCGTTCCCGAAGGCGTCGCGCTCGAGCGTTTTAGGTTGTCGCCCGCCGAATTGGATTTTGCCAAGCAGTTCTCGTTGCGAGACATTCGCGCGGACAGGCTTCCGCTGCAGCCTGGCGTCGATGATGCAACAGCAAGGTTGTTGGTGTACTTGCTCGTTTCCACAAAGGTGCTGACGGTCACGGCCAATCCAAATCCTCCGTCGATCATGCCTCCTCGTCGCCTCTCTACGCAGAGCTTCAACATGAGTGAGGTCATCAAACAACGTGCCGAGACCGTATTGGGCCAAGACCTGTATGCGGTCCTTGGTTTGAGCGTAGGCGCGAGCGTGGATGAAGCACGCAGCGCCTACTCTTCCTTGGTACGCACCTGGCACCCCGATCGCATTCCGGACAAGCTTGCCGAGCTTCGCCCCCAAGCAGCCACCGTGTTCGCACGTCTCACAGAGGCGCATGAGGTTTTGAGCAACGAGACCAGTCGCGCCAAGTACATGGCCGAACACGAGGGCGGCTCAGCGACCGAAGATTTGGGCGCGGAAGAACTTGCCGTGCGAGGAGCCCTCGATGCCATCGGAGAGTTTCAACGCGCTGAGGTCTATCTCAAGAAGCGCGATTACGCGCTGGCCGAGATCCACGCACGTGCTGCAGTGGAAGGTGACGACACGCAAGCCGACTACATCGCGCTACTTGCCTGGATTTTGTCGACCAAGGCCGACTACCAAAATGACGAAAGCATCGCGATGCTCATCAAGGATCTGAGCCGCGCAGTGGAGATGAGTCCGCTCTGCGAGCGCGCACGACACTACCGCGGCATGCTGCTGAAGCGCGCCGGCAAGACCGAGGAAGCGCTCAAGGATTTTAAGAAGGCGGTGGAGATCAACCCCGCAAACATCGATGCCGCGCGCGAGCTGCGACTGCACTTCATGCGGACCTCAAGCGGCCCTGCCAGCAAGACCCCGCCCAGCAAGACCCAAGGCAGCAAGTCAGATCAGGCGCCGCCGAGCAGCTTCTTGCAGCGCTTGTTTAAGAGGAGCTAGCTGGCGCGCGCGTGCGCTACGCCTACCAGTGAAAGATCACGCAGGAGGCTAAGAATGCTGCACAAACAGCAGACAACGCCCCTAGTGTCCTCCTTATCAGACGAGAGCGGTCGCGCGAGATGGATCCGATGTACGCCACGAAAAACGTCACGGCGGCACACGCACCACACACCAGAAGTCGCGTCGACTCGCCAAAACGTATGTCAGCGATTCGAGCTCCCGAATGCACGGTTTGGGACGAAAGCATCCTGCCATCTCCCACGGAGACATCTGCAACGTGGGGTGCCGGATGCCACGAGAGATAGGCCAGATCCATCTTGAGACTCCCATTGTCGGGGCAGCTGGCCTTGGCCTCAAGAACGAGCGCATCGCTATGATGGCCTACAGCACGTGGGGCATCGATCCACCTGCAGTCCCTGCGCCAACCGTTGTGCTGCCCGACTGCATAAAGATGAACCAACGAGGGAAGAGTCGCGATGAGCGATGCTCGCTCATCGTCAGAGGCCACGGGGATTTCACACAAGACACGCACCTTCGGTTTTGACAGCGATTCAAGTTCACTCGTGTCAATGCGGCAGCTGGAACGATTTTCTACGTGCGCCTGAGCCTTGCCCGCAAAACACAGGGCCGCAACCAACAGCAAGGCTCTCATCACGTTTGACGCTAGCACATGGTA
>JAYWGD010000153.1:0-2557 GCA_043778435.1 Myxococcales bacterium
CGCAGCGGCATCTCCAACATCTATCGCCGGCATCTCGCGAGGGGAGACACGGTGCAAATGACCAATGTCGCTACTGGTGCCTATTATCCGGAGGTCTCGCCCGATGGATCGACGATGGCTTACGTGGGTTACCGTCACGAGGGCTTCGATCTCTACACCCTTCCCATGCATGATGCACGTACCCTGCCTGTGGGTGAAGACCGTTATGCCTCGCTGCCATCGCCTAGGGAAATCCCACATCGGGCTTATCCCAGCCACCCGTATCAACCGCTGCTCACCTTTGCGCCGCGCAGCTATTCCGTCGCAACGGCGCCGGCTGAGTTTGGTCAGGCCTACGTGCTTGGCACGCACTTGGAAGACATTGCAGGATTGCACTCTGCAGACTTGGGCCTGGCCATTCAAACAGGGATCGCGCGCCCTGATCTCAGTGCAACCTACAGCTATGGTCGTTTGCCGCTTCGCTTGGGGATGAGCCTTTCGTACGGCACGACCGCAGCCAGGAATGTTGGCTACAATGATCGTTCGACCACTTTGCCGCGTACCAATTTTGGCGTGAGCTCGCAGCTCGCATGGGCGCGATCGCGCAGCTTTTTTACAGAGAGTTTCTCGCTTACCTATGGCTGGGCGCGCAGCACGAGCGAGGCGGTGCCGCTTCCGAATGCGCCCGACCCCGAACGGTTGCCCGTGCTGCCTCAAACCGCCAGCAGTGGGGTATTCCGTGCGGCTTACAGCTACACCAATGCGCAGTCGTACTTGGGAAGCATCGGGCCCGAACGAGGCTGGACCTTTGGCGCCAGTGTGGCGCTTAGCCATCCCTGGCTCGCTTCCGACGACGGGGGCGCCTCTGCGCAATTGAGCGGCGCGGCCTATCTGCCCATGCCTTGGGGCCACCATCACACCCTTGCATTGCGTGGGGCCGCGGGTGTGGGCCGAGGCAACCAAGGAGGGTTTGGCATAGGAGGCTACGCGAGCTATCCGCTGGTCGACACCGTGAGGCAATTGCTTGTGCAGGGCGGCGGCGTGCTGCGCGGCTTTGGCGATGCGAGTTGGGGCGGCCGTGAATACCTACTCGGCAATGCGGAGTACCGCTTTCCCATTGCACGCATTGAGCGAGGCCTCTCCACACTGCCCGTGTTCTTGTCGCGCGTGTCGGGCGCTGCCTTTCTAGACTACGGAAATGCCTACGATGATTTTCGCACATCGCCCTTTCATACGGGCACCGGAGCCGAGCTCTGGTGGGATGTTCAGCTTGGGTATTTCCTGCCCTTCACGTTTCGCACGGGCTACGCGCATGGGCTCACCAGCAACGGCGTAGCCCGTGGCTACATCGCGGCCACGGTGCCGTATTGAGTCGCGCGGGCACGCAGAGATACTTGGCCATGCGCAGGGCTCTGAGGCATCGCTACGGGATGCGTATTGCCTTCGTGCTTGTTAACTGTCTCGCTCTGGCTTGCGGCGCCACCGCACCCAACACGGCGCGTGCGCGCGACTCCATCCGAGAGTTCAACACGCAAACGCGTTTTGGTCGCATCGAGATCGCGGCCGAGAATGTCGCGCCCGAGTACCAACACGACTACGCAGAACATCGCCGTCAGTGGAACGCGCTGTACCACGTGACCGACGTCACACTCGCCGAGCTCAAAGAGGCGCCGCGGGTAAGCGGCAAGCCGTCGCAGCTCATCGCGATTGCGCAAGTGGCATGGTACCGCAGCGACGTGGGCGAGGTGGACGGTACCAGCGTGTCCCAAACTTGGACTGCCCGCGGAGCCAGCTATTTCCTTACGGAAGAGCACGTCGTGGGTGGCAACCCCGCGCTCTTCGATCCAACCCCGCGCGAGATTTTGCGCCCGCCCGCAGAGAGCAAAGCCTTCAAGGTGTTGCCGCTCACGGGGGAGACCCCATCGAGCACCCCGCCCGGGAAGTAGTGGTGCCAGTGCAGGGGCAAGAAGCGGCATGAAGCAACACGGGTAACTCCCAAAAAAAACGCCGCGACCCGGTGAGGGCGCAGCGCTTGTGGTTCGGAGCCTAACTGCTCAGACCGCGGCAGGCTTGGCAGCCTTTTTGGCTGCGGGCTTCTTGGCCGTGGCCGAAGCTGCCTTGAGCGGGTTGCCAGCGGCGCGTTTGCGGGCAAGGCGTGCCTTGTGCTTGGCTTGGCTGTTCTTGCGGCGCATTTTCATCGAGAGGCGGTTGTCGTGATTTCCCATGGGATTGGCGTTGTCCCGCGGATCACGGCCCGCAGTCAAGCTTCCCGTGTGGTAATTGGTACGGCCATGCAAGTGGCGCGCAAAAAGACGGTGGTACTGACCATTCTCGACGGCTGGGGAAACGGGCCAGATCGAGCCGACAATGCGGTCACCCGCGGGAATGCGCCTCAAATACGTGCACTGCGCGCGCAGTACCCAAGCACGCTGCTAGGTGCCAGCGGCCCGGCCGTTGGGCTGCCCGACGGACAAATGGGCAACAGTGAAGTGGGGCATCTCAACTTGGGTGCCGGCCGTGTGGCCAGCACCGACTTGTCCCGCATCGACGTGGCCGTTGCCAACGGGTCGTTCGCGAA
>JAYWGD010000154.1:0-2556 GCA_043778435.1 Myxococcales bacterium
ATTGAAAGCTCAGAGCAACTGTGAACGCCACGGGCATTACATAGTTTTTCCCGGTGTCGGAGGCCGCGCTGAACATTGGAATGTCGACCCGAAGCCCGGCGCGCGCGGCCACCTTGGAGGTGCGGAACAGTCCTGCGCCCAGCTCGACATAGGGCGCGAATCCTGTGGTGGGGGAGCGATTGACGCTGCGACTGGATTGGTCTCGCAGAAACAGCACCGCCACACCACCGGCCGCATAAGGTGAGAATTCGTTGTCCGAAAAGAACGAGCCTCCGCCCAAGCTCAACTCCGTGTATCCGCGATTGGCGTCATCGCCGCTTCCGCGTATCGCCGTTGAAAGGAACATGCGCTTGATCTCATAGTTTAGGCCCAAGTGGATACCTGGGTTCATGCTGGCATCGTCGGACCCAACCAGCGAGGCACCCACGAGGCCGGCCTCAAAATGCATGCGGCCCTGCTTTTGACGACGCACCATCTCGTCTTCGGGCAGCACGTTCTCTGTGGTCTCGAGCTCCGACATGGGCTTCTTGCTCACGATTGATTCCGCGATGCGGCCCGAGATTGCAGAGACGTTCTCGATGGCCAGGAGCTGGACGTGACGCTCGTCGCTGATGCGTCCGTTGGTGTCGTGTTCGTTCACTTGCAAGAGGATGCGCTCACCCAGTTTGCCAAAGTTGATGCGATAGGTGGCGCCGCCGCTCTTGCCGCGCGCGCGGCTCATGAGCTCGCCACACACGACGCGCGAGGCGACGGTGGCGTCGGCGATGTCTACACCGATGTTCTCGCCCATCTCACAGAACTCGGTGCTTGTAGGAGGCGTCGCTGTCGTGACTGCAGGGCTTTGCGCGTCTGCGAGGTGCGCGCAAAAAACTGCCGTTGTCGCAGCGAGGAATGGATGGCTTGGCTTCATACCATCGCGCAAGGCATATGTCGTTCCAACTGAATTTTTGCTCGTAATTGTGCGTTTTGTATTCACCGGGCGCGACATTGCTGTCGCGCCCGGTGAATACAAAAAAGACAACGCAGCGCTCGGTGTAGAGCGCCGCGTTGGGTTCATCGAATGGTGCGTGTTCAGAAAGACATTGTGACCGACGCCACAACGGGGATCACGTAAGAGCTTTGGTCGCTGTTGGTGCGTGTAACCGCGTCGTAAGCGCGCGCTTTAAGTTGGTAGGTCGGGACGCTGGCGCGCAGCCCAACACGCAATCCCGTTTTCGAGGAGCGGAACACTCCGAGGCCCACTTCCGCGTACGGCGAGAAGCCCGAGCCCGTCGCATCACCGCCGTTGGTAGGCGCATGATGGCTCATCATCCAGCTCACGCCGCCGCCGACGAAAGGCGCGACGTCGGCATCACTCAGGTAGCTGCCGGCGCCAAGGCCCAAGTCGACGAGGCCCGCACCATCGGCGCCGGCCGCGCGAAATGCCATCCCAAGGTAGGTACGTTTGAGCTCGTAAGTGAGGCCAAGTTGCAAACCGGGCTTGGGGGCCATGTCGATGCTGCCGACTTGCATGGCGCCGATAAGGCCCAGCTCAAGATGCATACGTCCCTGCTTTTGGCGGCGCTCGAATGCGTCGCCAGGCAGCACGTTCTCGGTGTTCTCCAGATCGGCGATGGGGGTCTTGTAGACCAACGATTCTGCCACTCGCTTGGCAATGGCCGAAACGTCTTCGATGGCCCCAAGCTCGACATGGCGTTCGTCGGACAAGTGCGTGCCATCGCCATACTCGGCCACTTGCATGAGAACGCGGGTGCCCAACTTGCCAAAGTTGACGCGATACGATGCCGGCGGAATCTTGCCCGCCACCCGTGCTTTGCCAACGACCTCGCCGCACACCAAACGCGAGGCCACCAGTGCGTCGCTCACATCCACGCCGATGTTCTCGCCAAGCTCACATGCCGACAGGGGCGTGCCCGGCAACGCCGCCCCGCTCTGCGCCTGCGCCAGGGTGGGAAGGGCAAGGAGTGTCACCAATGGGAGCAGTGCGTGAAGGTTCATGAGGTGCCAATATGCAACGAAGCGGCCATCCGATAAAGTACAGCACAACAATGCCTTCTGCGATCCGCACAGGCGACATCGATGTCATAGCACGGGGGCTTCACTCAGAAACAAGTCGGCCCCTCCACGAAGCGCTTGCGCGTTGCGTTATCACCCGCTAGCCAGGGCCGCGTTTTGCGCTTTCTGCGCGAACCACGAAGCATTGAAGCGAAAGGGAGAGTCGGTATGCAAAGGAATCGTTCCGTAGGTCGTTGGGTTGCCATGTGTATGGTGGGCACCGCGGTGGCCATTGGGTGTGCAACCACGGCTGGCGAGGAGACGATTGCCCAAAAGTCGGATGCGGGCAAAGCTGCCGACTCGGCCAAACGCCCTGCTGACACCAACGCTGCAACCGTGGATTCCACGGTCGTCGAGACCATGAGCGATGCGGCGGGCGGCGTTCGGGATGCAGCCTTTGCAAAGGATTCTGGCGCGATGAATCCTGATTCTGGGCCGCTGCAGCCTTTCGCGGGCGAGCCCTTCGACCCGGAGCCCGATCTGGCCGTTGGCGCTGCATGC
>JAYWGD010000155.1:0-2555 GCA_043778435.1 Myxococcales bacterium
GTGCTGAAAACACAACTGAGCTTGGGACAGCTGATGGCGTCCGAGTTGGTGATGGCCGCAACTTTGGCGAACTTCTCCAAGTTCGGAAAGTATCTCGAAACCTACTATGATCTCACCGCGTCACTCGACAAGTTAGGGACGGTTCTTGACTTGGAGGCCAAGCCTTGAAAACAAAGCTTTTGTCTTTACAGTTGGTGCGCACGTCGCGACCAGCGCAGCTGTTTGCTCAAGTGATTGCGGGCTCGTTGCTGCTTACCATTGCGGGGCTTAGCTTGACGCCATGGCAGCAAACGGCTTTCGCCACCGGGCGTGTTGTTGCGTACTCCCCCGAAGACCGATTGCAGAGCGTGGAGGCGCCCATCGAAGGCCGCGTAACACGTTGGTATGTCAGTGAGGGCGCACACGTAGAGGTGGGAGATCCCATCGTCGATCTCAGCGACAACGATCCGGATTTGATGCGCCGCATGCGGGCCGAGCGAGATGCACTTGCCGCGCGTGTGGAGGCCGCACGCTCGCGTGCTGAGGCCATCGAATCCCGACTTGACGCGCTCGATGGTTCGCGAGGCAACGCGGTCTTGGCAGCGACTTCGCGTGCGCGAATGGCGGCCGATCGCGTGCGCTCGGCCGAGCAATTGGTGGAGGCCACGGTTGCCGGACTGCGCACCGCGGAGCTGCAAGAGCAGCGTCAGAAAAAGCTCGAGAGCGACGGCATTTCGTCCAAGCGGCAGCTCGAAGTGGCCGAGCTTGATGAGGCCAAAGCACGCACCGAAGTGGCGCGTGCGCGTGCCTCCCTGGATGCTGCACGCACCGAGCAGTTGGCGTTTACCTCGGACAAGGACAAAGTGGGGACCGACGCCGAGGCCAGCATTCGCGATGCCCAGGCGGCCCGCGCGTCTGCAGAATCGGAAGTCGCGATGGCGAGCGCCGAGCTGACCCGCATGGAGGTGCGCATGGCAAGGCAGGAGACGCAGTCGGTGAAGGCGCTTCGCAAAGGCACAGTGCTTCGAATCTCCACCAATGCCTCGGGTGCAAACATGGTCAAATCGGGAGATATTTTGGCCACCATCGTGCCGGAGACCGAAGCGCGCGCTGTGGAGATGTGGATCGATGGCAACGATGCGCCCTTGGTGCGCGATGGGTCTCATGTGCGCGTGCAATTTGAGGGATGGCCGGCATTGCAATTTAGCGGCTGGCCCAGTGTGGCCGTGGGCACATTTCCGGGCCGCGTGACATTGGTCGATGCTGCCGATGATATGGGCAACGGGAAGTTTCGCGTGCTGGTGGTGCCTGAGCACGTAGGTGATTGGCCTAGGGCCTCCTATCTGCGGCAAGGAGTGCGTGTGAACGCGTGGGCTCAGTTGGGGCGCGTGAAGCTGGGCTACGAGTTGTGGCGTGTGTTTAACGGGTTTCCGGCGTCACTGCCGCAGGCTCCGAAGGATGATGCCCCGAAGGAAGCCAAGAAGTGAGTCTTCCGTTCTCGTCTCGCTCAATGATTGCACTCTGCATGTTCGGCATGTTTGGCTTGCCGGCAAAGGCCCAAGCCGGTGCGCTGAGCTTGGAAGAAGTGCTCCAATCGGTGGACAGTACATTTCCAAGCAACATCGCGGCGCGTGCCGACAGAGAGGCTGCCAAAGCTGAACAATTGGCCGCAGAAGGTGGGTTCGATACGACCTGGAAAACGAAGGGCAGTTGGACGGCCCTTGGTTACTATCAAGATCAACTTCGGGTTGATTCTGTGATTGAGCGACCGACATCACTGTGGGGCAGTTCCTTCTTTGTGGGCTGGCGCTATGGCGATGGGAAATTTCCTTCCTATTACAGGAACTACGAGAGTCTTGACGCTGGGGAGTTGCGTGCCGGCGCGAACCTCCCATTGCTTCGGAACGGATCTACTGACCGCCGCCGAACAGCGTTGCAACGCGCCGAGTTGGGCACGGAAATAGGCCAGTTGGGGGTGCTACAGCAACGCTTGGAGGCTCAGCGCGCTGCGGCTGGGCGCTATTGGTCTTGGGTGGCTTCGGGCATGCGTGTGCAGATCGCACGCGATTTGTTGGATGTTGCGCAGGAGCGCGACAAAGCCTTGGAGCGCCGCGTGATTAGCGGCGAAATTGCGGCGGTGGAGCGCACAGAAAATGCGCGCGGCGTAGAGCAACGGCGCTCGCAGTTTGTGTTGGCCGAGCGAGGTTTGCAGCAAAGTGCTATCGAGCTCGGACTTTATTTGCGTACAGCGGAGGGCCAAGCCATGCGCCCCGATGCGTCGCGGTTGCCGAGCGACTTTCCGGCGGTGGTCGAGTCGGAGCCTTCGAGCGCAAAGCTTGCGCAGGAGGCCGCCCAGCGTCGACCCGAGCCGCAACGTTTGGCACTGCAGCGAAAGCAAAACGCAGCCGATCTTGCGCTGGCCAAAAATCAGATGTTGCCCGCGCTCGACCTTCAGCTTCTTGTCTCCAAAGACGTAGGCCATGCGCGCGTTGATCGTCCCGATCTCAAAGACCCCGTCTTAGAACTCGGTGTGGTGTTGGAGGTACCGCTGGAGACCCGCGCCCTACGCGGTCGAC
>JAYWGD010000156.1:0-7335 GCA_043778435.1 Myxococcales bacterium
CTGAGCGACCAAACCGGAGAAATCCGTACCAATCTTGTTTCCAACAATCGTCCAGTCTTGCAGCCTGCCGCCCGCCACAATTCCATGGTTCTTCGCCCCGAAAACCACGTTGTTTCGAATAACAACCCCGTTCACTGGGCCAACAATCCAATTGTCGACGGCCGTGATGCAGCTCACGCCCGGGTTGGCATTGGCATTGACCGTTACCAAGTTTTCCTCGATGATGGAACCGCTGGGGGTAACCGTCGTACCCGACCAAAGCTCTACCGGACCGATGCCCCCGGGGTCGCTGCCGACAATGGAGAATCCCTTAAGCTTGGTTTTCGCCCCCAATCGAAGACCAGCAATTGTGACCAGCTTCACCGTCGGAGCGCCGTCTGCGTAGCCCGGTTGTGTGCTTGCATCAAGCACCACCTCATCGACCGTAGTAACCGCGCCCGCCACCGACCCCGCGGGCGCCACCGCCAATGCATGCCAAAAACCACTTCCGGCAGCGGTATCCGCAATCGTCTGCACGCCGCCGCCGGGGATATTGAAGTTGATGGTGTCCGCACCCGCAAGCGCGTTTGCCTCCTCAATAGCCGCACGGAAGGTGCACACGCCCGACGCCGTTTTACAAACGCCATTTCCCGGCGTTTGATCTGGGGCGTCCGCCGTCGTGTTCACCACAAACGTCGCCGCATGCGCGGAGCGCGCGGCGGTGAGCAACCCCAGCGCGTAAAGCGCGTTCATCACAGGCTTGGAAGATCGGATTTTCATGCATGTCCTTGGTGTAGCGAAATGAGAAAAAGCGCCCACGCAAAGTGCGCAAACGCTTGCCAATTCGGTTCACATTGCGTGTGGTTTACAGTAATGTCGTGAGTGGCTCGTGGCTCGTGGCTCGTGGCTCGTGGCTCGTGGCTCGTGGCTCGTGGCTCAGAGGCGAGAGGGCGTTGGGCAGAAGACTCACGACGAACAGGCTACGTGAGGCCGCATTGCGGCGGCAAGAATGCGTGTGCGCAGCAGCCGCGCTTTTGTGCGACAAGGTGGGCGAGGTGTGCCGCACAAATGACGCGAACCATGAAGCTGCTCTTTCACGCACGCGGTCGGAGACATGATAACCGCCGCACACATGAATCGAGCGGCATCCCTTCCCCTGATTTTCACTTTCGCAGCTGCGGCAGCGTGCACGCAAGAAAGTACCGCACCTGTCTACGCTGACGCGCAGCAATCAAGCGAAGCCTTGCCCTGGCCCGCACGTGATGCGCCTGGCCAGCTTCTGCCCGGGATCAGCACGTTGCTTCGCGACGTTGTGCAGGCCAAAGATGTGGGCAACACATTCATGGTCCAAGCCAACCGCATGCCATTCTCCAACACGTACTGGCCCTTCATCGACAACGGCATCGACGACGATTGGTCAGGCCAGGGATCGCCACTCTCGAAGTACATGCGGTTCTTCGACTCAAGCAGTGAGCAAAGCGCACGAGCCTGGGAACAGACGCAACACGGCAGCGCGCTGCCCGACGTGCAAGACTGGTTTGGGCACTGCAACGGCTGGTCGGCCGCAGCGACGTCCGTGGCGCCTCCTCTTCATGCTGTGAATGTTCGCATCGAGGGCGGCACCGTTCTGAGCTGCGCCGACGGCGACCCACGCTGCACACGCTTCGAAGTGTCGGACATTCACGCGCTGCTCACCGAGGTCTATCTCGATGGGCCTCAGCGTGTTTTGGGCGATCGCTGCGAAGTCGCGCCGGGCGACATCGCGCGCGACGGCAGCGGTCGAATCACAAGCCCAGGGTGCGGCGGTGTCAACGCAGGTACGTTCATGTCGGTCCTCGCACGCCGCATCAAGAACGACGCGCTCCCCTTTGTGATGGCCGTTCAGTCGCCCAACACGACAAACCAAATCTGGAACCAGCCCGTCGCTGGTTACACGGTTTATGGCTACCGACCGCTTTCTCGCTCACAAGCCGTCGGGCTCGTCGGCGCAGGTGTCACACGCTCTTACGACTGGAACCCTGCAGCCCGTGGATGGGTCCGCGTAGACGTCGGCGTGCGCTATGTGGTGGAGACCCACCCGACAATGAGTCCTTTCAGCGGTGCATCGGCTTGGGATGAGCTTCGCTTCTCGGCCGTGCTTGAACTCACCGGACCCACCGTTCAGAGCAGCACCCGTGTTTTGGGAGGCGAGTACCTGGACCTGCCGGCTTTGGGTGCAAACCGCCTCCGCGTGGCTCCCTTTGTTTGGATCGCGGCGGGCACTGGGCCGGCCGTGGTGAAGAATCCGAGCACATCAACGCACAATCCTTGGCTCAATCCGACACTGGTCACGTTCTTGGCAAGCGAGTCGCGCAAGTAGATTCGCACCACTTGACACCCCATCGTCCTTTGCGAGAGCGACGACCCACGCGCCTGCACACATTGATTTCGCGCCACAATCTCTTGACCCTTCGGGGAGCTTCAAGGGAATCTCCGCTTCGCTCATGTCTCTTGCTTCTTGCCCCCGTTGCGGCGCGCCGCTTCAGTTTCCCATTGGGGGGGGCGTCACGGTGGTTTGTGGCTCATGCAAGAGCGTGGTCGCACGTACCGATCGCGGGCTTACCCCGACAGGGCAGGCAGCCGATGTCTCGCGCGGCGACGCGTCACTCTCAGTAGGCGACAAAGTCAAAATATCAGGCAAATACCTGACGATTGTGGGCGTCACCCTGTACGCCCACAGCGCGGGCGGCTCGTGGGAAGAGTACACCGTGTATGAGGGCGCATCGCGATGCATCTTGTCGCACGCGCAAGGTCGCTGGGCATTGGTGACACCCGTGGCCGCTGGCGACGCGGCCGTACCCGAGCTCGGATCTTTGCGCCCTGGCCTCACGATCGCACTTGGTGTCGCCGGCGCCTTCACGGTGGCGGAAGTTGGGCAAGGCACCATGAGCGGCGGCGAAGGCGAGCTCGCGCGCGGCGCCGCCCCTGGCTCAGCTGTATGGTTCGCCGACTTGGAAGGCCCGGGCGGCGGCATTGCCAGCATCGACTATGGGCAAGGCGCACTCCAACAGGGGGATGCCGGGATCGCGGTCTATGTGGGAAAGCGTGTGCTCTACGCCGATCTTGAAGTCACACGTGCGGGCCTCGCGCGCGGCGAAGTCGCAGCGGCCACCACCTACACATGCCCGAAGTGTGGCGCCCCACTCGATCTCCTCAGCGGCGCCGCCGCTATCACTGTATCTTGCAAGTACTGCGGCACCGTGTCGGAGCCTGCGGGCGCCAAGATCTTGGCCGAGCACGACTTGGCCGGCCGCGGCTGTCCCATCCCGCTGGGCAGCAAAGGCGCGTTGGGTGGCACCACCTGGACCGTCGTGGGCTACATGACGCGTTCGGCCACCGAAGATGGCGACACGTACACTTGGCAGGAATATTTGCTGTACGAGGCGGGCCAAGGATTTGCGTGGCTCGTCATCGACGACGAGGGCACGTGGCTCGCGCGTAGCGTCTCCAGCAACGAGATTTCGGGACGAGACTCCAATCACGCCGAGGTGCAATTTGGGGGCGAACGCTATCTAGAGCGGCTCACCATCACAGCCACGGTTCTGTTCGTCATCGGAGAGTTTTACTGGCGCGTCGCGGTGGGCGAAAGCGTGCAGGTGACCGACTATGCACTGGGCAACCCAAACTCGCCCAAGGCCACCCTCGCACGCGAGATCTCGGGTGGTGAGGCCAATTGGAGCCACGCTCAACGCGTGAACCCGGCCGAGTTTCGTGCAGCGTTTGGTCAAGCAGTGGCCAAAGCGCCAAGCGACAAGAAAGGGCTAACAACCACAGAGGTTTTTGTCCTTTTTGTCATCGGGATGATCCTTTTGGCGATTGTCTCCGGGATGCTGTCTAGCTGCAGTGGCTTAGGTTCGGCTGTCGGAAACGGCGTTGGCTATATTGGCGGCGTGCGCGGCGGCAGCAGCGGCGGCTTTGGCGGCAAATGAACGCGGTTAACACCAGCGCTCGCGCGCTGTTTGGAGGAACCGTCGTGGCGTTTGCGGCAGCCGGCATGGGCTTCGAGATCGTGGCCGGCGCCCTGGGCAGCTATGTGCTTGGCGAGGGAATTACGCAGTTTTCGCTGGCCGCTGGGCTGTACATGGCGGCCATGGGCGCCGGCGCTTGGGCAAGCCGGTACGCGCAAGCGAGGCAACAGCGATTTGTCGAATGCATGCTTGCGGCGGCGCTCGCGGGGGGCTGCACTCCGGCCGTCGTGTATGTGGCCGTGGGCGCAGCTGCGGCACCTGCATTGGTGCTTCGCACCGCGCTTTGCATCACGGGATTTTTTGTCGGTGCGCTGCTTCCTCTGATCGTGTCGTTGCTGCGTAGGCAAGGGCAATGGCGCGAGGTGGTCTCACGCGCACTGAGCCTCGATTACGCTGGTGCATTGCTAGGCGCGCTTGCTGCAGGCTCGTGGCTAATTCCCAAATTTGGACCCTTGCACGCGTCGCTCTCATTCGCCGCCATCCTTGTGGTTTGCGCCGCAGTATGCGCGCGCGCGTTCGGGCGACTTCGAGCGCTACGCGCGCACTTTGGGGTGACCATCGCGCTCCTTGCCCTGGCTGGCGGATCGTCGGCGCGCTGGATGCGTGTGGCGGACGAAACATTGCTTGGGGCCGCTGTGTTTCACACCGAGCAAACCAAGTTTCAACGTGTGGTGTTCACACGGGCGCGTGGAGGCTTCGACATGTACTTGGATGGGAACTTGCAATTTGCATCTATCGACGAGCATCGATACCACGAAGCACTTGTGCATCCAGTGCTCGCAGCGACCGCGGCGCCAAGCCACGTGTTGGTCCTGGGCGGCGGCGATGGACTGGCCGTGCGTGAGGTCCTCAAGGACTCTCGAGTGTCAGACATTTTACTGGTCGATTTGGATCCTGGCATGACGGAGCTTGCCAGGCATTTCCCACCACTCCGTACGCTGAACGGCGGTTCGCTCGACGACCCGCGCGTGCGGGTGCTGAACGAAGATGCGCTCCGCTGGGTGCTGGCTTCGAGAGACACCCCAGCACGTTACGACACCATCATTGTCGACTTTCCGGATCCCAATCACTACGGCTTGGGCAAACTTTACACACACGCATTTTATGAGCAGCTCGCCGGTGTGCTCGCTCCGCACGGGCGCTTGGTGGTGCAAGCCACCTCGCCGCTTTCGGCGAGGCACTCCTATTGGTGCATTGCGCATACACTTCAATCCGCCGGCTGGCGGGTTCGGCCCTACCACGTGACGGTCCCTACCTTCGGCGAGTGGGGCTACGTGTTGGCAGCCCGAGAACCCGTCACCCCTCCAACCCAGCTGCAGGTAGCGCCTCTACGCTTCTTGGATGACACGATCTTGCCCACGTTGTTTGTGTTCGGACTGGACATGCGAGAAGTTGAGACCCCCATCAACGAACTGAGCCGACAGCAATTGGTGCATCTCTATGAGCAAGAATGGCGCACATGGATGCACTGAAAAGTACCCTCTTTGGAAGCGGTGCTGCGCTGACGATCCTCGTCGTGGGATACAAGGCCGGGCACTATGCGCGCGCAGAACTCAACCGTCGTCTCACCGAGCGCGTGGCGCCCTATGGCTTGCATGCCGAGGCCCGTTGGGCACATCCACAACGCGGTGGCGCATGGGTGGTCGAGGGCGTGCACCTCTGGGACGATGCGGGGCATCTCAGCGCCCACGCTGGACAGGTGCGAGTGCAGAGCCAAGCAATCACCGTTCGAGATCTGAATCTGTCGTTGCATGGTTCAGCGCTCGAACTGCGACACGCGTTTGCCGGGAACCAAGCGAGCCAAACGAGCCAAACCTCTGGGCTCGATGGCACGGCGAACACGGCGCATCGTGATCTACGATTTGAGAACTTGAGTGTGGCTTGGCAGAGTGGCGATGCGCGATGGTCGCTGGACCATGCAGCGTTGGAGCTAAGCCGCACCTTGGAGGCCAGCACCATCGAACTGCAGAGCGAGATGGCTGAGGCTCATGTGCAGCTGCCTGCAGATCCTCATGCCCCACTGCGGGTTTCAGGTCGCGCCGAGCAATTTCCCTACGCTCTTGTGGAAGGGCTATGGCCCAGCGGCCATGGGTTTCGCATGCACGAGGCGCGATTCAGTCCGGAGGGAGAAGTGCAGTTTGAGCGAGCTGCCGGCGTATCGACGTTGTGGGGCGATGTCAGCCGCGCCACATGGAGGGGCTCTGTGCGCGCAGAGGGCATCGGCGTGCAGAATGACAACCTTAGCGCACGTGCATTGGGCGGCATGTCGCTTCAGATCTCCTCCGAAGGCACATGGGATGCGACTCAGCTAGAGCTGCGCGCCACACGCATTGGCCTAGGTGAATTGCAGGCAGATCTGAACGGACGTCTACAGTGGGGCGGCACAAGCAGAAGGCCCGAGCTTGCGCTCGAGCTCAGCATTCCCAAAGTCTCTTGCGACGCATTGCGACTCGCGGTGCCAAGCGCCATGTGGACACATCTGAGCGACGCACGTCTTGCCGGAACGTTCGAGTTCAAGGGACATCTGAACACGCTGGGCGCCACCGACGATGCCACGCTCCAGTTCGACACACGTGCAGACTGCACCTTTGAGACGGTTCCGGCAAGCGCAAACCCCGATCGGTTTAGGCGCGCGTTTTCGTACACCGTCGTCGATCAGCACGGCGCCGCTACCGAGCGACGTACAGGCCCCCGCACAGAATCGTGGACGCCTCTAGACGAGATCCCCGATGCGATGCGAGCAGCCTTGCTCACCAGCGAAGACGGCGGATTTTATGAGCATCACGGCATTAGCTTGAGCGCCATTCGCCGCGCCGCGCTGAAGGACATCCACGAGCGCGCCTTCGTGCAAGGCGCCAGCACGCTCAGCATGCAGCTCGCGAAAAATGTGTATCTTGCACGCAACAAAACCCTGGGCCGCAAAGCCGAAGAGCTGTTGCTCACCACGCTGCTCGAGCACGGCATGCAAAAAGAGGAGCTGCTGGAGCTGTACATCAACGTCGTCGAATTTGGGCCTGACACCTACGGAATTCGCGACGCAGCGATGCATTACTTTGGCCGCACGCCGCGCGAGCTCAGCGTGGCTGAGTGCTTCTTTCTGGTGAGCGGCCTGCCCGCGCCCAAACGTCTGGAAGCTGCACGAGAGAGGGGCGCGCCCTCGCCCGCACTGCACGCGCACATTGGTTTTTTGCTGCGCACAGCACACAAGCGCGGACATATCGACGCCGACGACGTGGGCCGCGCGAGCCGCGAGACCTTGGTATTTTGGCGCCCAGGCATGCCACCACCCCAGCCCCATGATGCTTGGGCCGAAGACCCGACCAGCACGGGGGGTGTAGAGGCGGGAGAC
>JAYWGD010000157.1:0-2547 GCA_043778435.1 Myxococcales bacterium
CAATCGCAAAGTGCATCCTTGTGTTCCGGCGCAGGGCTCGGTCGGTGCCTCTGGTGATTTGGCTCCATTGGCGCACGTGTGTCTTGTGCTGATCGGTGAGGGCGAAGTGCTGGGCGACGATGGGCGCGAGTACGACGCGGGTCGCGCCATGCGCGATGCGGGGATCGAACCCATTGTGCTTCAGGCCAAAGAAGGGCTCTCGCTGATCAACGGCACCCAGTATATTACGGCACTTGGTGCGCTCTCCTTGTGCAAAGCACTGCGCCTCGCGGATGCGGCCGATGCGGCGGCGGCGATGAGCATCGAGGCGCTGCTCGGGTCGGTGGTTCCTTTCGATGCGCGTCTGCATGCGCTGCGCGCGCATCCTGGACAGGTCCAAGTTGCAGCGCGTATGCGAGACCTATTGGCAGAAAGTGAAATCGCAAAATCGCATGCAGATTGCAACAAAGTGCAAGACCCTTATAGTTTGCGTTGCACGCCTCAAGTGCATGGCGCAACCCGCGATGCGCTGCACTATGCATGCACGGTGATCGAGCGTGAGGCCAACAGTGTGACGGACAACCCGAGCGTGTTTCTCACCGACGATGGTGCCGATATCTTAAGCGGGGGAAACTTTCATGGTCAGCCGCTTGGCTATGCATTGGACTTGGCGGCCATCGCCACCGCAGAGCTTGCCAACATCAGCGAGCGCCGCATCGAACAGCTCGTGAACCCAGCGCTCTCGTGCAATCTCACGCCGTTTCTGGCCGCTCCAGGTGGCATGCATTCGGGGTACATGATTGCGCAAGTTGCCGCTGCAAGCTTGGTGAGCGAAAACAAAGTGCTGTGCCACCCCGCGAGCGTGGATTCCATTCCGTCGTCAGCCAACAAAGAAGACCACGTCAGCATGGCCAGCATCAGCGCACGCAAATACTGCAGCATCATTGAGAATGTGACGCAGGTCTTAGGCATCGAATTGTTGGTTGCCGCCAGTGGTCTCGATCAGCGCGCTCCGCTCAAACCGGCAAAACGCGTCGCTGCACTGCACGCCAAGGTTCGCGAGGTGGTGGCTCCGCTCACGGAAGACCGAGTCCTTTACAAGGATATCAGAGCGGCCTCACTTTTGGTCGACGCCGGAGAGATTCGATAGAGCACTCGAAGCGTGTCTGCGGTCTACTTGGTTGGCGCGGCACTCTTGTAGCTGAGGCGCAATTCTACATGCGTGGTTTTACCTTCAGCGACGCTTACTTCTTTGCTGTCCGTCACGCCGTCATCAAACGAAGGATGTGTGGTGGATACACTCACTTTGCCCACGGGCACATAGTCGATGCGGAAGTGACCTACGCGCGAGGTCACGGCAAAAAGTGGAGACGGCACCACGAAGACGTCGGCGGCAAGGTAAGGATGCGCGAGCTTGTCGAGCAAACGGTCTCGTCCTGGCTTGCCGGGGTATGCATGGGCGGGATCGCCACCAGGAGTCGCCATCAGCACCATGTTTTGCGATGACCGCTCCAGTGAGAGCGCATAGAAATTCTGAGGAGAGGGCGGATTGCGGTTCACGATGTCGAGTCGTTGGCCGAAGGTGAGCACCAGCGTGCGCTGGTCCATGGTGCAACCATCGATATGAACGGTGACGGCTTGGGCGCGCTGCGGCACGAACACGGAGTAACCAGTGACGCCCACAATGGCGTCCGCCAGAAAGCGCTGGTTGCCTTGTGTGTCTTGGCGGTAGCGGCTTCCGTAAACCGCTTGGGCCTCGGGGCAGGGGGCCGCGACGATTGCTTGATCTGGCGGGTCGCCGTCCACAAGCACATCGCCTTCGACGGATCCTACGGGGCCGGTATAAGCAGCCAAGTGACCGGGATTGAGCACCCGCGCCACTTCTGACGCTGGCAACGAAAGCTCTTGTGCAAAGCCGGCATCTGGCACCACCCGCTCGTCTCGCGCGTGCGCCGCATTGCGCTTGCAGCTAGCGACCGCGAGCCCAGCGCAAACCAGCAACAGAATGCCTGTGCTCTGCATGTGAAGCCTCAGTGTGCAGCAACCGCAGATGCATGAGAGGCCACCGAGAACATCGTGGCTGGGCACAACCCAATGGCCAACACCAACACAGCCGAGGCTGCAACCGCCCAGGAGATCATCGGCGAACGCATGGGTTGAGCATAGGGCGCGCCAAGTGCGGGTTCGCGCATGTACATAAAGACCATGACACGCAGGTAGTAGTAAGCGCCAAGCACGCTGTTCAGGAGGCCGAACACAGTGAGCCAAACAAAGCCGCTATCGATTGCCGACTTGAAGACAAGCCACTTGCCAAAGAAGCCCGCAAGAGGAGGAACACCCGCGAGCGAGAGTAAGAAGAAGCTCATGGCGAGACCCAGCACCGGGTGTCTCTTTCCCAAACCTGCGAGGTCCTCGTAGCTCGTGGCTTCAAGTCCGCGGCGGCCCGCGAGCATTAATACGCCTAACGCTCCCAAAGTGGCAACCGTGTATCCTGCAAGATAGAACAGGATGCCGTTGCTGGCGGCGTCGGTGGCGCGTGAGGTTGCGACCACACCCACGAGCAGGTAG
>JAYWGD010000158.1:0-2542 GCA_043778435.1 Myxococcales bacterium
TGCCATCACTGTGAGCACCCAAGTGGTCTCCACGGGCGACGCCACAGAACCTGTGCATAGTGCAAACAATGCAAAGCCCAAGGCGTTTGCCGACCTCGATGAGGGCGAAGCCACGCAACGCGTGGAAGACCTCAGCGTAGATTTAAGGCGCAACCCCAACGACGCGGATGTGGTGGCTGAACTCGTGCATCACCTGACGCGCTTGAGCCGCTCGATGGATCTGCTTGCATTGCTTTCTGCACGTCTGGAAGAGGCAGACCCTCAGACCAGACGCAGCTATTTGCCTGATACCATTCGCGTTTATCGAGAGCTCGCAAAGCATGCGCGCAGCAGCGATGTGGCGTTTGAAGCCGAGCTCTACGAATCCGCCGCGCAGATGCTCAGCGATGAGCTTGCACGAGACTAGCGTGCACTCGCTGTAAGCTCGCTCCACTGCAAGGTCGCGGCGCCCACGTCGTTCGTTCGCGCGAGGGCCACGGACTCGAAGTAAATCGACGAACCGCGATCCGCACGATTGTACATGCGTACGATCATCCCAGCGCGCGACACCGAAAGTTCGTCCGCGTCAAAGAGTTGAAACGAGGCGCGCCATGGAACGCCCATGCGCAAGACCCCAAGATCGACGTCTTGGCTCATCATGTCCACTCGCCGAAGTCTTGCTTCACCAAGCGAAGTCCAATCTTGCGCACGCACCCGCAACGCATAACTGCCTGGGTCCAGGAGGAGATGAAACGAACCATCGGGGGCTGTGACATCGGTCGACCACTGCGCTGTGTGGTCTTCGCTGGAGACGACTTCTACGCCCACGCTTGCGCCAGAGAGCGGTGCTCCGGCCGGGTCGACCACTCTCCCTTGAACCCTCCGTTTCCGGGGCACCTCGATGACCAGCGCGGGGGATGGAACCGTCGACGGACGCAAGCTCAACACACCTGAGATCGCGCCATGCACGCCGTCGTCCGGGCGCAACGTCCAGCGATACTGACCGCTTGGCAATTGCACCAATGCATCGCTCAAAACCATTTCAGATTGTACCGACACCATCGAGAAAGCGGCCGTTGAGTCGACGGACTTGAAAAAGACACGACCGGGCACGTCCGCTCCCTGCCTATCGATCGCGCTCACCATCACTGAAGACAAGGCGGGTAGCGCAGGGAGCACGATGGGGGCAATCGAGCCAAGCGTCGCATTCACCCGATGGTCCACGTGCAATCCGTTTTGGGAGGCTCTTGGTTCGAACAAGATCTCCGAGAGCAAGGAGCCCGCAACCAAGCCGCCTGCAGAACGTAGCGCGACAGAAACCTCACACGTACCGGATAGGCATGGTGGCAAGTCGGCATCGGAACTCAGGCGTGAATGCGTGACGGCATCTCGCATCCACACATGAACGCCCCCCGACCAACTTGGATCATAGCGCAGAGAAAAAAGACTGGGCACATCGAGTGGCGTCTCGGGGCTTCCGAGCACCAACGTGGCCACTCCATCGTCGTCCAAGGCAGACGGGTCAACGATCACATCCTGAAGCGGTGGCACGCTGCGGGATAACCACACCGCCGGCGTCACGCGTCGCGAATAGAGACCGTTGGTCGCAAGATACGCCAATGCATCGGTGGGTTTGGTCCCCCACACGCCGCGCAATCCCTGAGTCTTCGGCACCAGAGGTACGCTGCGCGGAGGCGCGACGGGAAGCCCGATGGCATCCGCGTCGTAAGTGTAAGACTTGCCATCACGCACCAATCGAATCCGAGGCACGTAGCTGACATCGCTGCCAAGCAGTGCTCCGCGTTCAGACGCCAATTCAGGCAGGAGTGTTGCCGCTTCATCACCGACCACAAACCGCGTTCGTGCACGCACCACACGTGGCAAGCGTAGGCAATGCTCATTGTTGCAACTTGCAGATTTGGCGAACCTCCATTCTGAGCGCGGGAGCAACAGGGTGGAACCAGCCCCG
Organism: Myxococcales bacterium; assembly: GCA_043778435.1. Taxonomy (GTDB): domain Bacteria; phylum Myxococcota_A; class Polyangia; order Polyangiales; family Polyangiaceae; genus JAAFHJ01. The sequence goes on from JAYWGD010000158.1 coordinate 1,949, forward strand.
GCGTAGCTGCTCTCAGGGATGTCGACCACCAACATCGCGTCCGTTGGGATGCCAGAGAAAGGCATCTCACACAGGCCAGCGGCTCCGCATTGCGCCGCTTGATCGAAACGCGTGCATTCTGCACTTTGGTTACAGCGGAGCAACGCTGAGGGCGGCCGGATTGGCGCCACCGTTTCGTTGCAACCGACAGATGCGAACACCATCACGAGCAGCGCTCCCAACGACCCAACGCGCCGCATGGCCAGCAAACCCATCACGGCAATGCAGCATCCAAAAGTGTAGGCACACCGCAGCCCACGCTTCCCAGAGGCTCGTACACCCACGCCAAGGAGTCGCCGCCCGGAGGTAGCGGAGTGTGGGCCGCAATGCCGTTCACCTGACCTTCAAGAGCTGCGGCAACCACCAATTCCACGCGCACGCACCCACTCAAGTCTGCAGGGCGAGGCAACGACACGCGAAGCAGACGGCGAGTGTTGCTCACCTTGTCCGCGTCGGGAATGTTCAGTCCCATCACCTCAGGCGCCCGTGCAGAACGAAGGTCCGATGTGTAATTGTAAAATACACGGTATGCGATGGCCTGTTGTCCATCATTGA
>JAYWGD010000159.1:0-7233 GCA_043778435.1 Myxococcales bacterium
AAAAACGTGCCCACGAAGAGCCCCTGACACCAGAGCAAGGTCACGATGCGCAGCGCCAAAATATTGTGCCAACCAAACAAGGCAGCGAGACCCGCGAATGCATAATACATGGCGGGTCCACGCTGGCTGATGGCCCCGACATAGAGCTCGTGACCGTCCAGCAGTCGTGACGCAAGCGCAGAGGCGTAAGCCTCATCCACGTTCGTGTACGTGCCATAGGCCAGCGGAAACAGATGCGTGAGAAGGATGCCCAGCATGCCGCACACCAGCAGCCACCGCTCCGACATCGTGATGCGGGGCATCGCCAAAGGAAAAGAGTCACGAGTCATCAAAGCGCACCGCTCATGCCACGGATGCTTACGAATTGCACTTTGGTTTCCCCAAGGAAGCGGAGGAAAAACCGATTGTGTGGTGAGAACGCCCCCTTCCCAGAAGGTGCGAGAGTGTTACAATCAGGCGCTCAACCTCACAAGAAGGAGCGATTATGGCTGGAAATATATTGATGGTGACCGACGAATCCTTCGAGAGCGAAGTGCTTCAGTCTGCCGTGCCCGTGTTGGTGGATTTCACGGCAACGTGGTGCGGCCCATGCAAGGCTCTCGCGCCTGTGCTCGACACCATCGCCAATGAGGCGGCCGGCAAGTACAAGGTGGTTAAGGTTGATATCGATGAGGCTCCGGGCACCGCAGCGAAGTTTAAGATTCGCGGTGTGCCCACCTGCTTGGTGTTCGAGCTCGGTCAGGTCAAAGCCCAGCATGTGGGTCTGACGAACAAGGAAGGCCTGCTCAAGCTTCTTGCCTGAGACCTAGAGCGCTCTGTCGGGCTTTGGGCTCGCGTTTTGCGATACCGCCGCATGCACGTCTTCGATGTGCGGCGGCGTTGCTTTGTGCAGAGTGCACGCGGCGATTCAGGAGGTCGCCGATCGGTTGTGTTTGCACAGGTCCGATGGTACGGACCCGGCGTGTCTTCCCTTCGCTACATCCAACACCGAATCAACACGCTGGATGCCCTGCGCGCGGTGCCAGAAGAGGTCGGGATCGAGTTCGACCTACGCTCGGATGGCAACCGCGTGCTCGTGACTCACGACCCTTTTACGGATGGCCCCCGCATCGAGGAGTTCTTTCCTCTCATCGGAAAACGGCCATGCATTTTCAACGTGAAGTGCGAGGGGATTGAGGCGCGAGTCTGCGAGCTTGCGGCGCGCTACGGAATCGAAGATTTTTTCTTTCTGGACCTTTCTGTTCCCGCGGCGATGAAGCTTGCGCGCGGCCACGAGACTCGGATCGCGGTGCGCTATTCAGAGGTTGAGCCCGTGGAAGCTGTGCTCGCGTGGCAAGGAAAAGCGCAGTGGGTTTGGGTGGATTGCTTCTCCGCCTACCCGCCCGATCTGGCGGCGTGGCAGGAGATCGCAAAGCACTTCCGAATCTGCTTGGTGAGCCCAGAACTGCAAGGACACACCGCAGAGCGCTCGGCGGAGATTCGTGCGTCTTTGTTGGGACGGCATTTTGATGCAGTATGCACCAAAAACATTCTGAGTTGGATCAATCCCTCATGAGCTCTAACGACGCGCAGGCCTCTGTAGAAAAAAAGGAAAAAGGAGTGGTTGCAGAAGGACCGCGTGCACTCGCTGAGGTGCGTGAGTTTCAGACCGAGCTGCACGCACTGCGGCACAACCGCCTTTTTTGGCTAGGCCTTGGCGTCAAGCTCGTCTGTGCGGTGCTCTTCGGCTCACACGTTGCGACCCGGTGGTTTGCGCCGTTTGTGTATGAGTTCGTGCACGGCGGATTCAACGATCCGTGGGCTGTGTTCTGGGCGAACGGTGAGCCCGCAGCCTTTCCGTATGGGCCCAGCATGCTTGGGCTGTTGTCGCTCGCGTGGCTGCCGGCGTTGTTCACGTCGTTCGATCCGGGCGGTCCGTTGGGGCTGTTTCTGCTGCGTTTGCCATTGCTTTTTGCTGACTTGGCGATCTTGTTGATGCTGATGCGTTGGCTCAAGGTGCACGCGCGCGACGCCGTGGTCACCTACTGGCTGAGCCCCATCGTCTTCTATGCAACCTACATTCATGGCCAGCTCGACTTGCTGCCCACAGCGCTCTTGTGCGCCTCGCTTTACGGCTTGTTTCGCAAACGTGTGTTGCTGGCGGCGGTGTTGTTTGGCGTTGCTCTTGCCTGCAAAGGGCACCTGTTGGTGAGCGTGCCGTTTGCAGTGGTGTATCTGTACCGGCTGCGCAAACCTTGGCGAAAGTTCGTGGTTGTCATGACCCTGACCACGCTTGGCTTGTACGCCTTGCCGCTGCGTTCGCAAGCCTTCCATGAGATGGTGCTTCATAACGCCGAGAGCGCCAAGCTATGGTCTGTGGTGATTCCTTATGGTGCTCACGGGCCGGTGCTGTTTGTTGCGCCCGCATTTCTAGCCATCGCGTTTTTGCGGTTTCTTGGTTATCGCAAAGTGAACCAAGAGCTCACGCTGATGTTTGTAGGTGCAGTTTACATCAGTGTGGTGGCCTTGGTTCCGCCGCAGCCCGGTTGGTACATTTGGTCGATTCCCTTCGTTGCCTATTTGGGCACCAAGTTCGCGAGAACCAGCAAGTTTGCTTTGGGCGCAGTGTCTGCTTGTTACATCTTGTATTTTTTCGAGGTCGATCCGGCGGCGTTTCTCGAGGCCTTCGATCCTGTGTTCGGAGCGGGCATGGGAGCGCAATGGGCGCTGTGGCTCAAGTCTGCAGCGCCTGGATTGTTTGGCGCTCAAGCGACCAGCCTTGCATGGACCGCGCTGTTCTCAACCACGGCGCTGACCGGATTTGAGATGTACCGAAAAGGTGTGCGCTCCAACAGCTTGTACGCGCTGCGGGACGAGACTTTTATGATTGGCATTGGCGGCGACAGCGGTGCGGGCAAGCACACCATTGCCCGAGACTTAGGCGGCTTGCTGGGCACATCGATCACGCTCATCAATGGCGACGACGATCACCGTTGGGAACGCGGCCACGCCATGTGGAAGACGTACACGCACCTAGACCCGCGTGGAAATCGCTTGGAGGCGCAGTTCGAGAGTTTGGCTGCGCTCCGCCGCGGAGGCGATGTACGCAAGCCGCATTACGATCACGACAAGGGCAAGTTCACGAATCCCATTTTGCTGCAGCCTTCGGAGTTCGTCGGCATCGTTGGCCTGCATCCTTTCTACCTTGCATCACAGCGTCAGCTGTTTCACCTCAAGGTCTTCGTTGAGCCACTCGACGAGGTGCGCATTCAATGGAAGGTGGCGCGCGACGTGGCAAAGCGTGGCTACACGCCCGAACAAGTGGTGGCGCAAATCGAGAGCCGACGCGCCGACTCGGAGAAGTATGTACAGCCACAGAAACGTCATGCAGACGTGGTGATCCGCCACATGACAGTGCCTCAAGAAGATGGTAAGTTCTCCATGGAATTCGACCTTTCGAATGAGCTCCAGCCGCTCGCGTTGGTGGATCACCTGAGTCTGTGGCCCTCGCTCGATGTGCAGTGGAGCGCGGACGACGCACTGCTTCGAGACACCGTCGGGGTGAGTGGCTATGTGACCCCAACGGAGCTTGCACAATTGGCGGAGTGGGCTATCCCCAACGTAGAAGAGCTCGTGGCCGAGGGTGACAGCGCCTGGCGCAACGGAAGCGAGGGATTGACGCAGCTTGTCTTGCTCTACGCCATCAGCATACGGCTCAAAACAGGCCCCGCCGAGGGAGCCATGCGATGAGGAAAGCATTGCTCTTCGATTTGGATGACACGCTGTACGCCTACAATCCGTGCGAGCGCGCCGGACGCGAGGCGGTGGTCGCTGCTGTTGCAGAGCGCACTGGGCTCGATGCGAGGGCTGTAGGCGAGGCGTGGGGCGCCGCGCGGCACGCCGTGAAGTTGCGTCATACGACGCCAAGTGCACACAGCCGGTTGCTCTACCTGAGCGAGCTCGTTTATGCGTGTGGTTTGCATCAATCGATAGGCCTGCTGTTGGCGTGGGAGCGCATCTATTGGGACGCTTACTTAGGGGTTGCGCGCTTGCGACCAGAGGCCGAAGCATTGCTCCACGAGGCGCGTGCACGTGGAGAGAAGGTTGCCATTGTCACCGACCTGACGCTTGCCATTCAGCTGAGAAAACTCGCGCATCTGTCGTTGTTGTCTTTGGTCGATGTGCTTGTGGCAAGTGAAGAAGTGGGCTTTGACAAGCCGCATCCCGCGGCCTTGGATTTGGCCGTGGAGCGATTGGGCGTGCGGCTTGAGGACTGCGTGATGATCGGCGACAGCATCGCAAAGGATGGCGGCGTCGCGATGGCCCGCAACGTGCCTTTTTATCATGTGGCTTCGGATGCGGCGTTGGCAGCGCTCAGGCAGGAGTTTCTCGCATCATGAATGGACTTCAAGAATTGCAGCAGTTGGGCCTCGCACTTGGAGGCGACGCTTGGGTGCAGGGACCGGGCGGCAATCTTTCCATCAAAGCTGGCGATCGTCTGTTGGTCAAAGCCAGCGGCGTGCGTTTGCGCGATGTGGCCGCGCCTTCGGGGCATGCCAATGTGGAGCTCAAGATGGCCGAGTTGGCGCTTGCAGGAGATGCCGGTGCAGACAAGGCATTGTTTGCCGCGGCGCCTCGCCCCTCGCTCGAAACGTACTTTCACGCGATGGGGCCCAGAGTGGTCGCGCACACGCATCCGGTCGGAGTGTTGCTTGCAGCATGCACGCAAGAGGTGCTGCTCGCTGATCTCCCTTATGTGCCTTATCAGCGACCGGGGCGTGACCTGGCTCTTGCGGTTCAGCCCCACGTTGCAGCGGCGCAGTCGTCGGTGATCTTGCTGCAGTCGCATGGCTTGTTGGTTTATGCGCAGAGCGTGGAGGAGGCGGTGGCGCTGTCGTTTGCAGTCGATGTACGCGCACGTGAGCACTTTCAAATCGAGATTCCTTTTGAGGACTACCTCGCCGCATACATGTCGAACGCGCACGATAGCGACACGTGCAGCTATCGTGCGTTGCCAGTGCCGAAGCACACCGTGCGCGGCTATCTGTTTCCTGATGTTGCGGTGTTCGGAACGCAGATCCATGTGGCCGCTATCGCGGACGACGGAGCCGGCTTTTCCCGGCTGATGCGGGACCTTGGTCGCCCGGCGGTGCTGAGCGATGATGCAGGCGCGAGGTTCTTGGTGGCGCGTACGCGCAGCGAGCTCGACCAAGCGACCGAAGTCGTTGCGGCCCACGACTGGGTGTACAATGCAATTTTAAATTCTGGGCGCAGCGCGCGCTTTCTTCCGAGCTCGGAGATCGAGAAAATCGTGACGCTACCCTCTGAGCAATACAGGCTCGCACTCACGCAAAGGACGTCCTCATGCTGATATTTATCCCCATGGCGGGAACGGGCGATCGTTACGTCAAAGCCGGCTACACGGCGCCCAAACCTCTGATCGAGGTTGATGGTGTCCCGATGATCAAGCGGGTCATTGATTCGTTCTCGCCACTTCGCGGTGACGAGCGTTTCTTGTTCACCGTGAACCGCGTGCACGCCGAGACGACGGAGCTTGTCGCGTATTTGCGTGCCTGTGTTCCGGACGCGAAGATCGTGGTGATCGACAACCACAAAGACGGCCCTGTAGCCACCACACTCGCTTGCGCAGAACACATTCGCGACGACGAAGAAGTGGTCCTCAACTACTGCGACTTTGGGGTCGATTGGTCGTATTCCGCATTTCGGGATTGGCTCTCCAAGGGGCAATGGCAGAGTGCCATGACGGCCTATCGCGGCTTCCATCCCCACGCGCTAGGGCCACAATTGTACGCTTATATGCGTCTGGCGGAGGACGACGAGACCGTGGTCGAGATACGTGAGAAGCATCACTTCACGCCCGATAAGTTCAGCGAATATGCTTCGAGTGGTCTCTATTACTTTCGGACCGGTGCTCTTCTCAAAGAGTCGTCACGTGCGCTGGTTGCCTCAGGCAATCGCGTGGTGGGCGAGTACTACAGCTCCATGGTCGTGCAGCATGTCATCGCGCATGGCGGCCGCACGGGCGTGTTCCCGCTCAAGCATTTTTATCAATGGGGCACGCCTTCGGATCTGCGGGACTGGGAGAGCTGGAGCCGCGCGATGAGAGAGCTAGACGGGTTTGTCGCTGCCCTTCGAGGCACCTCTGATTCAGGCGTGCATATCATCCCGATGGCAGGGCGTGGACAGCGCTTTGTCGATGCAGGGTACACCCATCCAAAACCTCTTATCGATGTAGCCGGACACCCGATGATTGCGCAGGCTCTGGCGTGCTTGCCTGTGCCGTCGGCGCGTGTGCTCGTGGCGCAATCGGACCACGCACAAGCGGCCTCGTTTCAGGCTGTCGTGGGGGCGCTGCCTGGCGCGACACGCATCGTGCACCTCGCGGAAGTTACGCAGGGCCAGGCTTGCACGGCCGTGTTGGGTGCCAAGGATTTGGACCCTGCGTTGCCTGTGTTGTTCGCGCCTTGCGACGCGGGTTATTTGTACGACGCCGACGCCCTCGAATCGCTGAAAGCCGATCCCGCGTGCGACATGATTGTGTTCTCGGCCCGCAACCACCTGCCGGCGCTGTGGCGGCCGCAGATGTATGGTTGGGTCCACGCGGATGCTTCGGGCGCGATTGGTGCAGTGGCGGTCAAAAAGCTGGTCGATGGGGTTTCTCCCGACGAGCAGCAAGTCGTCACGGGCACATTCTGGTTTCGCTCTCTTGCGCTTTTCTTGCGAGAGACCGCGGACATGGAGACTGCGAACGATCGCGTCAATGGCGAGTTCTACATCGACACATTGGCCAAGCGTCTTCTCGAAAAGGGCTTGGGCGTGCGTGCCTTCGAGGTGCAGAAATACATTCCTTGGGGCACGCCCGCAGAGCTCGACACATTTGTGTATTGGAACGATGTGTTCCGCGCGGGCGCAGAGCTCCCCGCACATCTCACGACGGAGACATCATGAGCCACATTGTCAAATCGATCGTCGTTCCTTGTTACAACGAGGCGCAGAATATCCCGTCGCTTATCGCGCGCTTCGCAGCACTGCGAGAAGGCGTCAGCGCGACCGCGCTCGATTGGGAGTTGGTGTGTGTGAACAACGGAAGCATCGATAACAGCGCTTCGGTGTTCGAAGCGGAGTGTCGAAAACCAGGGCGCGAATTTGTGCGGGTGGTCACGGTGCCTACACCGAACAAGGGCTACGGCCACGGCATCATGACGGGCCTGCGCGCGGCAGAGGGGCGCTTTC
>JAYWGD010000160.1:0-2533 GCA_043778435.1 Myxococcales bacterium
CTCGAAGCCCGCCTGCGCCTCCACAAGATCAGGAACGAGTGGCACACCAGGCAGCGGCGTGCCACATGCGATCTTTGCGAACACTGGGCCCGCGTCCGCGTCCGCCGAGTCAGGCGCGAAGGAGGCTGCATCCTCTTTCAAAAGGACCGACGCATCCGGATTCGCATCCGTGAAATGCACGCCCCCATCCGAAAGAGAGTTGGATGCATCGCTCACCACAGACTGGGGCGCAGCTTGGGTGGTGGCACAGGCCGCAAGCGCCGCGCCCGCGACGCATAGAAACAACAGACCAGAACTCATCGGGCAACTGTGCACTAATTGAAAACGACTTTCAACAACTCTGTCCCGAAGATGCCCCAACATCCTGGAAGCACGCGACCACCAGAACACCAACACCCGTTGACCCATGATGTCTCTCTCTGATTCCCTCCTCTCAACGACATTATGGCACGTCTCTTTCCTAACCGCGCCGCAGCGCTCACTGTGCTGGTGGCGGCGCTGGGCTACTTCGTCGACATTTACGATCTGATCCTCTTCAGCATCGTGCGCGTTCCCAGCCTTGACTCGATGGGCTTAAAAGGTGCAGAGCTCACGGATGTAGGTGTAAGGCTCATCAATTGGCAGATGGGCGGCATGCTGCTCGGCGGCATCGTGTGGGGCGTGCTCGGCGACAAGCGAGGCCGACTTACGGTGCTGTTTGGCAGCATCCTCATGTATTCGCTGGCCAATATTGCAAACGGACTTGTGCAAACTGTCGCGCAGTATGAGGCACTTCGGTTCATTGCGGGCGTGGGCCTCGCAGGAGAGTTGGGTGCAGGCATCGCGCTGGTGTGCGAAGTGATGCCAAAGGAATCGCGCGGCTACGCCACCACGTTGGTCGCGGGTGTGGGCGTCGGCGGCGCGCTCGTGGCGGCCCTCGTGGGCGACGCCTTCTCTTGGCGCACGGCCTACTTTGTGGGCGGCGCGTTGGGGATGGCGCTTCTGTTGGTGCGTGTGGGTTTGCGAGAGAGCGGCATGTTTCATACGGCCGAAAGCTCGGGCGCCAAGCGTGGAGATTTCTTCGCGTTGTTTCGGCGTAAGGACCGATTGCGTCGCTACCTGGCGGTGATCTTGGTTGGGATGCCTGTATGGTACACCATTGGAATCTTGGTTACGTTCTCGCCCGAGATCGCGCACGCGATGGGCCTCGCGCAGATGCCAAAGCCCGCGCGCGCCGTGATGTTGATGTACGCTGGGCTTGCCGTGGGCGATTTTGCAAGCGGCCTGCTGAGCCAGTGGTTGCAGAGCAGAAAGAAGGCGCTGCTCGTGTTTTTGCTCGCAACGGCGCTTAGCGTGGCGCTCTACTTTACGGCCGGTCGCACCTCGTTGCTTGCACTCTACCTGTGTATTTCTGCAATGGGCGTGGCCTCGGGATTTTGGGCGGTGTTCGTCACTGTGGCATCCGAACAATTCGGCACCAACCTGCGAGCCACGGCCACCACCACCGCACCCAACTTTGTGCGTGGCACATTGGTGCTCTCCACGTTGGCGCTCCAAGCGCTCAAGCCCGCGCTTGGGATTGTAAACAGTGCCGCCATCATCGGCGTGGTCGAGATTGGTGTCGCCCTCGCCGCGCTGTTTGCGCTCGACGAGACCTATGGCAAGGACTTGGACTTTTTGGAGGAGTGAACGACTTGGACGTGCATCTAGAGCCTTTGGTTGCGGCGCACTTTGATGCATTGCGCAGCATTGCATTGCGCGATGATTTTGGTCCTCGCTATGCAACGGTTCCCGAGTCGCGGGCTGCATTTGACAACTACGTGCAGACCGCACGTAACCTTGCGCGCACAGGGCAGGCTCACGTCTATACGATTGTGGCGCATGGCGAAGTCGTCGGGACCACGCGCCTTGTCCTTGAGTCATGGGCCAGCAATCCCGATCGCGAAACGCCGACCTTTATGCGCGCCAATGCGCAAGCCGGTGAGGTGGGCTGGACCTGGCTCTCGCCCGAAGCACGTGGCACCGGACTGAACAGTGCATGCAAATTGCAGATTCTTACGCAAGCATTTGAGCAGCTCGGCTTGCTACTCGTCACCTTCAAGTCAGACGCTCGAAACGGCCTTTCGCGGCGCGCCATCGAGAAGCTAGGCGCACGCCTCGATGGCGTTCTGCGCGCTTACAGTTGCGCATGGGACAACACGGTACGCGACACCGCGATATACAGCTTGCTTGCAAGCGAGTGGCCAGATGCGAAGGCCGCTTTGCTACGCCGCCCGATAACCTACACGCCGCGTGGCCAAGAATAGGCGCCCTCGGAGACCGCAAAGCCCAAACGCTCGTAAAACACTTTCGCCTCTGCATTGGATTGCAAAACGATTGCGCACTCCTCGCCCCCGACGGTTCGAAGATGCTCCACAAGCTTACGCCCGATGCCGCAGCCGCGATGGTCTTCATGCACGAAGATTTGCGAGAGATGGGTCACCCACGCGCCATCTGAAATGGCGCGGGCGATGCCCACGACCCTCCCCTCAACACGTGCCGTGATCACAAATGT
>JAYWGD010000161.1:0-2532 GCA_043778435.1 Myxococcales bacterium
GCGCTTGTGGCCTTGGGGGCAAATCTTGGCGACGCTGCAGCCACATTACACGCAGCCGTGAGTGCGCTGTCCCTCCTTGCGGAGGGCCCCGTGAAGATGTCTGCACTTTACACCAGCTTGCCCGAGGGCTGCCCCAAGGGCTCGCCGGACTTTGTGAATGCCGCAGCAGCCTTTGTGCCGCGCGCTGAGTTTGCCCATGCGTTGCATCTGCTTCGCGCCCTTCGCGCGCTCGAGGTCCAGTTGGGGCGGGCGCCCAAACGTGTGTTGAACGAAGCCCGCGTGGTGGACTTGGATCTGATTGCGTGGGGTGGGCGTGAGGTGCACTCGGAGGAGCTTGTGTTGCCGCATCCCCGGGCTCATTTGCGCGGCTTTGTGCTGGTTCCATTGGCAGACGTGGCGCCTCATGTGGTGCTTCCCGGGCAGATAGAGACCATAGGCACGATGGCTCGGCCACATGGGCTTCAAGGCTCTGTCCGTCGGTGCGCCACATAACCTCGCCACACACATCTGTGCGTAGCACATGTAAATCGTTCCGTGCACTCAGGCGGGTGAGAGCTTCGCGCGTGGGGTGACCAAAGCGATTGCGCACGCCGCTGGAGATGACGGCAAATTTGGGCGCAACCGCCGCGAGGAACGCGGCGTGGCTCGATGTGCGGCTGCCGTGATGCCCGACTTTGAGGACGTCGGCGCGGAGCTCCGAGGGCCAAGCGAGAAGCTCTTCCTCTTCGTCGTGCTCGGCATCTCCTACGAACAAGAAGTGCCGTGTGCCGTAGTCGATGCGCACCACGAATGAATTGTCGTTGGTGCGCTCTCGGAGCGCTAGACCCGTGCATGGTGCAAGCACTGTAAGCTGCACCGGACCGAACGCATGGGCGCCACACACTTCACGCGGAGAGCGAATGCGCGTACCTCGACGCTCCAGTGTGCGCAATACCGTAACATAGCTGCCGCTGCTTTGGCGGATGGCAGCCTCGCCCGTATCCCATACTTCGCCGACCGCTACGCCGCGTAGCGCGCCCCAAAGACCTCCTTCGTGATCGGGGTGAGGGTGCGAGACGATGGCCACATCCACTCGATAAATACCAAGTGATCGTAACGTGGGGGCGATCACGCGCTCGCCCGGATCGGGCCCCGGTCCAACGCGTCCTCCAGCGTCGATGAGCACGATCTCGCCGCCGGGCATGCGGATCAATGTGGCATCTCCCTGGCCTACGTCGAGGTGGCGCACCTCAAGCTCGGTGCTTGAAGAACGCATCCATGAGATCGGGTCTTGCGGCGCCATCACGCCATGCGTTGCGCCTACATGCGCGAGCATGGCCACCACGCGTAAAGATCCGGAAGAGACACGTGCCGCAAGCGGGCCCACGGCGGGCACGCTGCCTGCCACGCTGCAAAACAACGTGGCGGGCAGGGCGACAAGCTCACCAAACGGAATGGCCAGAAGGTTGAGTGCGAGCGAGTATGCGGACCATCTGGGCCCCAGGTGAAATATCAGGGGCGCCACGGCCGCACTGACCAGTGCTTGGGTGCTGAGGGGCCGCAGCATGGGCTTCCGCGTCCACGGAAAGCGGGCGCCCAACCAGGGTTGGACGAACACCAATGCCGCGCTTGCGAGCAGAGAAAGCTGCGTGCCCACATCGCAGAGCAGCAGCGGCGCGCAGAGTGCAAGTGCCATGGCGCCTAGCGCCCAAGCTTGCTGCACCGCGAGACGAATGCCCAGCGCGGCGGCGAGCAAGGTCGCGACGCTCATGCTTGCGGCGCGCCATGCAGAGCCGGAATTGCCGGAGAAATCAGCGTAAATAGGCGCGGCGATCGCGCCCGCTAGTGCGGCCATGCGACCCACGTCGTATCTCGCCGCCAAACGCGTCACGCGAGACAGAATTTTTTGTGCACAGTACACAAATCCACCGACCACCAGCGTCAGATGGGCGCCTGATACAGCCAGCAGATGCGCCAAGCCCGAGACGCGAAAGTCGTCGGCGAGCTCGCGATCTTCAGGCGGTGTGCCCAGCACCAAGGCCAATGCCAGAGGTTGCACATCGTGTGGCAATGCGTGACCCAGTGTGCGTTGCGCGTGATGCCGGACAATGTCTACCCAAGCGAAGACTCCTCGGCCTTCCGCCAGCGTTTTCACATAGAGTGCGGTGCCCGAACGCAATGCCTCGGCTCGCGCCACACGGGGCCAAGGACTCGAAATCTCTAGGCCGCGCGGCACCTCTAGAGGCCCAACATCCGCCACGTATTGGACGGCGTCGCCGCGATGCAAGGTCTGTTCTTTGGTGTAGAGCGCAACCATTCCTCCTTCATGGGGATCAGGCCAAGTGTCGCAATGCAGCCATGCTGTTTGGACCACCGCGCGCGCGCCGTCGGTAGAGAGCGACACCGCTTGCACGATGCCTTCACCATCACATCGCCGCAGACCGTGCTCTGAAAGCACCAGCGCGCTATGCGCCGCTCGTGTGTGATTCACCGTGTGTGCGATGCGCCACCATGCTTGAGCGAGCACGAGCAAAATAAGGCTGAGAGTGACAA
>JAYWGD010000162.1:0-7210 GCA_043778435.1 Myxococcales bacterium
AGGCGCCACGACCAGAACTCCATGTTTCACCGTGCGTTGCTCGCATGCCTACGAGCGCCGCCACTCACTCGGAAGGTCCTATGTGCATAGGCAGGTATACTCTGACTATGCGGAATGCTTTGTGGCCCCTGCTCGTGTGCGCGCTCCCGGCATGCACCCTGCTGTTCCGAAATGAACCTGCAAGTGCAAGTTTAGATGCGGGGTCACTGCGAGCCGGCACGGACGCGGGGCAAGCACCTGCACCACCTGTGGCAGACGCTGCCAGAGGCGGGCGCGTCGTCTTCGTCACGCGCGCAACGCTTGCCGGCAGCTTGGGTACGAGTGACCATAACGAGGAAGATGCACTTCGTCGCGGTGCTGACTTGTGCGATTTCGAGGCGCTGAGCAGGAGCGACGGAGGAATCGCGGGGCGCGGCCGCAAGTTCGTGGCGCTGCTGCACGACGGTCGTCGCGACGTGACAACGTATTCCGACGCGGGGCCCAACCTTCCTCCAACAACGGCGGGCTGGATTCACCCCAGTGGCGCTTCGCTCGGTCTTTTGCCGGACTTCGCATCGTTCCAACGGTCGAACTTAGACGGTGCCAATTTGCAATATGCGGATTCCACGCTCGCTCCCCCGACTGAATGGTTTTGGCGCGGAAGATCCATGGCTCACTGCAACATCTGGAGGGCGAGTGATCCAAATATGACGGGGTACAGCTTCCGGCTCGATGGAAAGCTGGCACAAGACAGTTCTTGCGGCGGTGAACCGCTCCGCCTTCTGTGCGTAGAGACGGCGCCCGAATAAGCGCGCCGCGCATCAGCCTTTGATGCGAATCGCGTAGGTGAGTTTCGCCATGCTCTTCAGCACGTTGGGCACGCGCTTCATGAGGTTGATGCTGGGCGGACGCTTCTCCATCACGCGCACAGGGATCTCTCGGGTAGGAATGCCGGCTCGGTCGGCGCGCACGACAAATTCGCTTGCGAATACATCTTTGTCGACCACGCATGAGTCCACGATAGGAAGCAATGCAGAGCGCCTGAAGGCCTTGAGACCGTGCGTGTCGGTGCCGCCAAAACCTAGCGCCACGCGCAGCATGCCCGAATACACTTGACTCGCGACGTGACGGAACATGGGGCGCTCGTCCTGCGCGCCCTCAGCGAGCTTGGAGCCTATGACCAGGTCGGCATCGCCCGCATCAAGGATGTCGATGGCGCGGCGATGAAAGTCCGCGTCACACAAATCGATCTCGTCGCAAATCACAAATTCGCCGCGCGCCAAGCGGATGCCTTCGCGCAGTGCGCGGCCATAGTTTGGCTCTCCCATGCTAATGATGATCACCTGACCCTCCGACGGATTGGTGTATTTGGCAGATATCTCCCGGCCGATCTCCACGGTGCGATCTTTGGAGCCGTTCTCGCTCAAGATAATCTCATAGCTCCAACCAAAAGGCTTGAGGCGCTCGTGCAGATCGGCGACGGCAGCGTGAAGAATCGCCTCTTCGTTGTAGACGGGAATCACAATGGAGATGCGAGGCGTGGTCGACATGCTCACCATCTAGAACGCCCCGCCGCCGGGCGTCCACTGCGGAGCGACGCTACCCCAAGGAGAGCGCGCTTTTTGCCGCGTCTCGGCCAAAGATCAGCGCATCTTCCATGCTCGAATAGTTCCATGCCCCATAGCGCCCCGCCGACACGATGCGGTTCGCTGCAAGGTACGGCGTGATGCACTCCAATGCGCCAAAGTAGTGATGATCAAACACCACGTAGGCATGATCGATGCGGCGCGATCGAACGAACGCGATGTCGTCGGGCTTGCCGAGGATGCCCATCTCCACCATGGCTGCGGCCACTTGAGGCACCACCACGCTCAAGTCAGGGTCGCTGCGATCGGCAAGCTCCACATAGAAACAAGAGCCGCCCTTGGGCGCCATGGCTTCGGAAAAATGCGAATAACAGCCCAAACGATACATGGGATACTTGGCCTCGGGTACGTAGACCCAATGATGCTCCGTCCCCGAGGGCACGCTTGCGGCCACATCGAGGTACTGCAGCGAGTTGCAGCGCAACTTAGAAACTGCAGTCTGCACCTTTTCGGATGCATCTTGCACATGTTCGCAAAATGCTTTCAGCGGCGCCGTGGTGATGAGCGTGTCGTAGGTCACGATCTCATCGGCAAAGTGCAGTTCTTTGGCCGTCGCGTTCACGTGAGTAGGCGTCTTGTTGTATTCGATCTCGGGCAGCTCTAACGCCATGGCTTTGGGCAACTCACCGATGCCGAGGCGCGGGTACAAGAAGCTTGTATTGTACCCAAGTTCGCGATCGTTCATCCCCACGGCACCCGCCACCACATCCTCCATTTTGGGCATGGGCACAAAGCGCGCGCACCAGTCGGCCGTGATCTCACTCGGGTGCACGCCCCAGAGGCGCGCGTTGTAAGGGATCATAAAATGCTTGGAAATTCCCTCACCAAAATGGGTGTGGCAGAACTCTTCAAAGTTTTTTGGCGCTGCATTCTCTTTGCTCTGCTGCGCTTTGATAAAGCCCATCAAGCATTCGTACGCGACCTCAGGAGGCAGGCCGTAGGTGTTGGCCTGAAAGGGGTAGCGCGTGTAGCGGCCGTGTGTCCAAATCACGCTCTTGCGGTTCACCGTCACGCTGTTGGCGCCCACCCATTTCATGACCAGCGCGCGAATTTCGGGATCGCGCAGATGCATGAGATGGCCCGTCTTGTCGAAGCGATAGCCATCGTCTTGGTAGGTGGTGGCGTGACCACCGGCATGCGCCTGGCGCTCGAAGATGCGGTAGGGCGCGCCAGCGTGCTTCAGGTGGATGGCGGCCGACATGCCCGTAAGGCCAGCACCAAGAATGACAATGGGAGAATGCGTGCGAGGTTTGGCGCTCATGGTGGGATAGTGGCGTTGGACGCTAACGCATTTGCAGGTGCCGCAACTACCTCGGAGTGAGAACCGCGCACAGCTTGCACTATGGCAAGAGCGCGCTAATGGCACGCAGCCATGCCGGACTTCGATTTCCGCAAGATGCTCGAACGCGTTCGAGCGCAGGCGCGCCCCGAGCTTTCGCTTGATGCGCTACTCACACTTGCGCCTTCTGCGCCTACATGCCGTTCCGAGAAGAGCCAGGTTTTTCCCTATGCACGGAAGGTCTTGTTTCAGGAGAGTACGGGCGAAGTCATGCTCGCCACCTGGGCGCCAGATGCGGCCTGCGCGGTGCATGATCATGGCGGTGCAGGCGGCGCCGTGATCGTGCTCGCCGGCCAAATCGAGGAGACTCCCTACACTTGGGGCGACATGCGCGATGGCCAGCGAGGCCTGGTCGCAGGCGCGCCGCGTCTGCACCGCACAGGCGCGCAAGTGCTTGTGCCTCGTAGCGGCGCACATGCCATGCGTGCCGTCGGCGACGCCGTCACGCTTCATCTTTATGCGCCCGCCCCGGGAGCACTGCGCGTGCACGACCTCGAGAATCGTCAGAGCTTGGTGCTTGCCGAAGGCCACGGCGCATGGCTGCCAGAACACACCACCGACGCGCTCAAGGTGGAAGCGTGGAGCGACGTTGCCGCAAGGCGCGCGCGCAAGGTAATCGCTGTATTCTACACCACGCACTACCGATCCGGCCGGGCCGACTTTGCAAGAGCGGCCGACACATTGCAGCGCGCGCTGCAAGTGAAGCATCCAGCCGCAGAGGTGTGCCTTCATCCAGCGCGGTTCAAGAGAGAATTCACGGGTGCACTTGAGGCGTATGCCGACGACGCGCGAGCGCTCATGGAGCTGCATTTCATCGGTCATTCTGGCATGTACGGCATCATGTTTGGCTCGAATACGTGGCCCGAACAACTGAGCCCTCACGAGTGGCGAAGCTTGAGAATTCCGTTCGCTTCCGATGGCCATGCAGTGTTTCACGCGTGTCGTACGGGCCGATGGTTTGCATCCTTTTTTGCGCGCACCTTTGGCGTACGCGCATCGGGCCATCATGGGTACACGACGGTCTCGCGCTCCCCTTCGCGCTACCTCTTTGATCATCCATTGCGCGGCGCCAAGCGCGAGGTGCACGTGATCTCCTGCGTGGGTCGAAAATCGCACGGCACGATGGGCATGATCCGAAAACACCTCGGCAGCGCCAAGGCGCAAGCGCTGCAGACCTTCGAACCAACACCCGCCGATGAGGCCCCAAGCTACGACAGCGTGGCTCCGCTCTACGATGAAGCCTTCGAAGACATCCGCGTGCGAGGCCCCGAATTTGCGTTCGTGACGCGTGCGCTTCAAGAGATGGGCTCCGCGCCTTTGCGTGTGCTCGATGTGGGCTGCGGCAATGGGGCGCTGCTGGCCGCGCTCGGATCGCGCGTGAGCGAAGGCGTGGGCGTCGATGTCTCGGCAGGCATGCTCGCGCAGGCGCGCGAGCGTCAACAAGCGCATCCGGCGCTTCGTTTCGAGCGGATTCTAGGTCCGGCCCTGCCCTTCGCAGATCGTTCGTTTGACGTGGTGATTTCCTTCCTTTCGTTTCGATACTTGGACTGGGATCCGTCTCTTGCAGAGTTCGAGCGCGTGCTTGCGCCGGGCGGGAAGCTCATCATCGTCGATATGGTCGACAAGCCTTGGCAGCTCAAAGAATGGCCGTTGCTCGTGCGCTCCGCCCTGCAACATGCAGCCAACAAGCGCGCACACCCAAGGTTGTTTCAGCGCTTGTCGCGCCTGCGTGACACGACGGCGTGGCAAGCGATGCTCCGCTACAACCCCATTCGCGCCGAGCACGAGTACCGGTGGTACTTGGAGAGCCGCTTCCCCGGAAGACACGTGCAAGTCCTCAGCGCGTCGCGCACGGCGCGCGTGGTGGCCTTCGACAGCGGTCCCAAACTCGGCCCCTGGCAGCTGGTGCCCATGAGCTTTCCGTGACGGCCAAGCGCGCGCCGCTTCCGCCGATTGCGCTGCTCGATTGGGGCATCGGCGGGCTCAGCGTGCGTCAAGCCCTTGGCGATTTGCGGCCGCACATGGCCGTCACGTATGTGTCCGATGCAGGCTTCACACCCTACGGCCTTTTGTCGCCCAAGGCCCTGCATGAGCGCCTTGGGCGATGGGTCGATGCCCTTGCGGAAAGAGGCGTTCGACGTGTGTTTTTGGCCTGCAACGCGGCATCGACCGCACTTGCGCGACCGGCCGATTTTTCTTTGCCGGTGACGGGCATGATTGAGCCGGGCGTGCAGGTGCTGCGCGCGCTGAGGCCACAATGTGTAGGCATTGTGGCGGGGCGACGCACGGTGCAGAGTCGCGTGTATCGTGCGCCTCTCGCGAGCGTAGGCATCGCGGTCATGCAGCGCATCGCTCAGCCGCTTTCGGCCGCCATCGAGCGCGGTGAGTGCGACACCGAAGCCACGCGCGCTCTGGTGCGGCGCGT
Organism: Myxococcales bacterium; assembly: GCA_043778435.1. GTDB lineage: Bacteria > Myxococcota_A > Polyangia > Polyangiales > Polyangiaceae > JAAFHJ01. The sequence continues at coordinate 5,390 of JAYWGD010000162.1, forward strand.
GGTGGCGCCTCTTGCAAACGTGGATGCCATCCTGCTTGCGTGCACGCACTACCCGGCCGCCATGAGGGCCTTTCAACACGCGCTGCCGCACATGCGTTTTGTGGACCCTGCGCACCAAGCGGCGCATGCGATGGTACAGGCCTGCGACCCGCGAGACATGATCGGGGGTGAGGACCATGTCATCACCTCAGGCGACGCAGAAGCGATGCGGTGCGCGGCCGCGGCGGCCTTCAGCCTCGCCCTCACAAGCATCGAGACGTTCACACTTTCCTGAGTGTTTTTGCGTCTGGTTCGTCAATCCTTGCGCATGCTGCGACCCGCAGGCTAGGGGTGTTTGATGCGTTTTACGACCATTGTCATCCTCCTGCTTCTTGCCGCTTGCAACAGCACCGAAAAGGCAGTCGACAAAACCAAGGTCAGCGACAAGAAGACGGCCATCGCGGACGACATGGGTGGCGCACGCGCAGCAAGCCCACTGCCCAGTGCCGGAGGTGGCGCCCCTGCCCTCGCGGCCGCAGCCCAAGCCCAGCCGCAAACACAGGCGCCATCACCGGCGGCCCCCGCAGCCCCCAAAGCCGTGATCGTCAACGCAGGCACCGACGCGAAAGCGCGGCGCTATGTCATGACCGCAGGCTCCGTCGAACAACGCGACATCACGATACAAACGCAAGAAGAAGCCTCCGAGGCGCCGGGCAAAGTGCGAGCGCTAGGCTTTGCGCTCAACGTGGAATTTAGGGTCAACAGCGCAAGCGCCACAGGCAACAAGCTCACGGCCACAATCAAGACCATCAAAGCCATGGGCAAAGGCCCCGAGGCGGCGCAAATGAACGCGCAATTGGGCGCTGCAGCCGGTATCGTGTTTCAGTTCGAAGTCTCGCCTACAGGTGGCCTCGAGAACCTCCAGCCTGTTATCTCCCCGTCAATGCAAAACAACCAAGGAGCAGTGCAAGCTGCGATGGGCGTGTTGCAATTGGCGTCCGAGGCCTTCGACGCGCTCTTCCCACCTCTTCCCGAAGCGCCCGTGGGCGACGGCGGCACATGGGAAGTCACAATGCCGAGCGAGAATGGCGCGCCGACCAAATCGCTGCTGACGGCGCAAAACTGGGCCGCAGGCACACTCACCGTGAGTGCCGATGCGATCATGCCCAAGAGCAAGGCCAAGCTCCAAGGAGGCGGCGAAGCCATGGTCGAGGGACACGCCAAAACATCGTATCGCTACGTGAACAAACTGGGCGGCGTGCCCAACATGGTTCAGGGCGAACGCAGCGACAACCAGACGATTACCTTGGGACCAGGCAAAGTGGTTAAGGTGAAGCGCAGCTCCAAAGTGTCCATCACGTCTGCAAAGTAGGCGAAAGCCAGTTTCGGACGTTGCGCAAAAATAACTGCAGATTGCACGCATAGAAAGAGGCAGAACACCATGGCAGACGGACTCAACAAAGTGATGTTGCTCGGCAACCTGGGCGCGGATCCAGAGCTGCGCATGACCCCCAGCGGCCAGGCCATTCTCAAGCTGCGACTCGCGACCACCGAGAGCTACGCCGACAAGGCGGGTGCACGCCAAGAGCGCACGGAATGGCACTCGGTCACTGTCTGGGGCAAGCGCGGAGAAGCGCTTGCCAAGATCTTGTCCAAGGGTTCTCGCTTGTTTATCGAAGGCGGGCTGCGCACCTCTAGCTACGACGACAAGAGTGGAGAAAAACGCTACCGCACCGACATCGTGGCAAACAACATCATCCTCGCAGGCGGAGCCCGCGGCGGCGCCAGCGCTGGCGAAGGTGGAGGCTACAGTGGTGGTGGTGGTGGCGGGAACTTTGGCGG
>JAYWGD010000163.1:0-2526 GCA_043778435.1 Myxococcales bacterium
CTCTTAATGTACTGCGCGTGGGGGCACCGTCAACGAATTGTCGTCACACGGCTTGATTTCTCTTTTTGAGAGAGGTGAGGGATCTCCACCACAAACAGCGCGCCGCGTTCGCCTGGGCCCACGTCACGCAGGTAACTACGCCCGCCATGGAGCTTCACAATCTGCCTGACAAGCGACAAGCCGATGCCCGTGCCTCGGATGGCGGGTTCTTGCGTCGTGCGATTTCCCCTGACGAAACGGCGAAATACGCTCTCCCATTCGCCTTCGTCTACCCCGGGCCCAAAGTCGCGCACATGAATCTCATAGCCATCGGGACGCGTGCGATTGGACACACGCACACGACCGCCGGACGACCCATACTTGATGGCGTTGTCGACCAGGTTTCCAAACGCGACCTCTAGCGCACGAGGATCGATGCGCGCGTGCGGCATCTGAGAGGGAGTCAAATCGATCTCGAGCGTCACGCCTTGCATCGATGCGCGGGCATCATGGGCATGTGTGGATCTTCGTACGGCATCCGCAATGTCGCCTTCGCCCATCGTAAGTGTGAGGCCTTCGTCGACCCGAGAAAAATCGAGCACGTTCTCGATGAGCGAGCTGAGGCGTTCGCTTTCACGAAGAATGATATTTGTGTATTCTGCACGTTTTTCTTCGCTTGCGACGCGCCCGCCTGCCAGCATTTCAGCGAACATGCGGATCAATGCCAGTGGTGTTTTGAGCTCATGGCTGACGTTGGCCACGAACTCGGATTGAAGCGCGGCCAAACGCTGCTGTCGGCGCACGGCAAGACCCAAAGCGATGAGACCACTCAGCAGAACCGCGCATGCTGCAGCCACCAGCGCGACCTCGACCTGTCTGCGCTGCTCGACACGTTTGGCAAGCGCATCTCCTGCACTGAGCGAGACTTGAAGGCGCCAGCGATACAGTGTGGTGGGAAACTTTACGCCCACCGTCGAGGCCCCCATCTCGGGTGACTTGCCATAGATGGCGCGGCCTTCTTCGTCCACGATGTTGAAGTGTTCGCCATCGAGACTGTCGGGTAAAGGGTAGCTACGATAGAGAACTGCAAGGCTCTCCCGCACAATTCGGGGCACATCGTGCCACGCGATCCATGTGTACGTTTGACCTTGAAAAAACTGTCGCCAGTAGCTGAGCAGGTACGACGAAGGCTCACCGTTGGTATGAACATGCCGGAGCGATGCGGTCGGGAGCTCGGACAGTCGCATCTCCGAGAGCACGGTACGATGCAGCTCGCGACGCAACCGCTCCTCTTCGCGAAACGGGTCTTGCGCACGAGACACAAAGCGCACGATGTTGTTTTCCTCGTCGAGCAAGAGCACGGCGCGTACGGTCGGCGTCTCGCGTGCAGCGCTGGATTGCCAGCTGCTCAGAAATTCGGATGGGTCCTCAAGATTTGCTGACTTCATGAGGCTTGAGTCTTGATCGATGATGTAACGCTCGAGGCGTTCGGCGCGCTCGTGAGCGAGGCTCAACGTCGCCTCCACCACCGACTGCTCACGCAACCTGTCTACTTGCAGCGTTGTTTTGAGCGTGACGAGCGCAAGCAGCGAAACTGCGGCCAAAAGCACGGGAAGAAGCCACGAAAAGAGTGCGAGGCGAGGTTTCAAGCGCAGCGTCGATTTTAGGGCGCTTCGAGTTTGTCGAGTGGAATGCCGCGCCTGTCGAGTGCCTGCCCCAAGGCGCGTACAGAGGCGTCGAGTTCGAGGCGCTGAGCCGCTTGGAGGGGGGCCGTAAAAGCCAGTTCGATGACACCCAAAACGCGGCCTGCACCCGCCATCGCAATGCTGACGGCCGTGCTGAATTCGTTCGTCTTGTAGCGGAGCGCATTGCGAGCACGTACGGCCGGAACATCGACGAGCCCAGAGCTCCGGAGTGCCGCGGCAAGCACCGGATCGGACGACTTAAGGCGAATGCCGTAGGCTGCCTCGGCGGGCGTGCCTTGCGTTGCAACCGTGACGAAGTCGGCCTTGGCCAAGTCGAAGCAATGCACGAACGCAAACGAGGGCTCGAGCACGAGGGCCGTATGTTCGAGCCACGCGCGCAGCAAGGCCAGCCCATCCAAAGCGCCTGGTACACTGCGAATTTGCTCAGCGTTCCATAAAGATGAACCAACACCACGACGCGTCGCCGGCTTGAGACGTTCGTTGAGTGCGACGGTTTCTGTCGCCAAATACGAAGGCAACGGCGGCGGCACGATCGGCATGGGGGGCGGCGCCCCTGTGGGCCCAGCCAGCGTGCCAATACGTGGCGGGTGAATAGAGGGGGCGGCGGGTAGGGGCGGAGGCGTGTACGGAGCTCGCGCCGCCACCGCGGGCTCTTTGAACAGCGGAGGCGCGAGAGATGGCGCACGCGCAGGACCCAAAAAAAGATCCGCTGCGGCCGCCTGAGCGGCCTCGGCAGTGCGCGGAATCGAGAACGGCCCCACATCTGCGTTCTCTCGGGGTGGCGGGGGCAATGAGCCTCCCACTGGCAGGCGATGGTCTTGCCCCGGCGCATTGCCTGTGG
>JAYWGD010000164.1:0-7172 GCA_043778435.1 Myxococcales bacterium
TTGGTCGAATGCGCGCTGTAGGCCACCTCCACAGCGCCGCGATCAAAGTCGTCGCCGATGCCGCCATGCCCATAATCATGGTTGCCGAGCACGGCGAAAAAGGGCTGCGTCGACGAAGCATAAGGTTGCTCAAACCGGCTTTGCCACAGCGGATCGTCCACGCTCGCGACGCCACTTTCATAGATATTGTCGCCAAGCAAAAGGACCAGGTCGCAACCGTGAAGGGTGCAGAACGCATGCACAGACTCCGCCACCCGCCGCTGGCCCTCGTTGCCCTTGCCCGTGTCTCCCATGGCCACAAATCGAAGCTCGTGCGCCACTTTGGTGGGCGATGTAACCGTGGGCGCAAGCGCGTCAAGCGCTACATCTGATGCCAACGAGGCGCCCGACGAGAAGGGCGCGGGCCCAACCACCGACGCCGCGCGGCGGCAGCCCAACGTGCCGCAAAGCATCAACCCTGCGATCACGAACCGTGCGTTATACATGCTTCAAATCCCCCTCTTCCCCCCACCGGCCCTTTGCACCAGAACGTCGAATGGCGAGCACGCTTGCATTGTCGGGGTTGGGCTCGTGTTCAAACCATTCAACGGGGCGATTGAACCACGCCATACGCAGCGCGCGCTGCGTCACGCCGTGCAGAAACACAAGGTGATGCTTAAAACTCGAGCGCCGAACTTTGCCAATAAACAAGGCCATCCGTGCGACGACATCTGCGCGGCTCTCGCCATTGGGGTACCGAAAGTAGAACTTGCCCCATGCGTCTTCCATACGCCTTCTGCGCGCCCAGCGCTCGGGATCCCGAGCCGCAATCTCCCCAGGAAGTAGGCCGTCCCAATCGCCAAATTCTTGCTCACGAAGCAAAAACGACTCGCGCCAAAACAGCTCGCAGTTGGGGAACGCTCGCCGCACGGCGATTCGGGCAGTTTGCATACATCTCACGTAGGGCGAATGCCAAACGCAGACGTCCTTCGCTTGCCAACCATACGCCGCGATCAGCTCGCCAGCCCGCACACAAGCAGCATCCTCCTCCGGGTACACAAGTGGAATGCAGTGATCCGGAAGCCTCCCGTACAGCGTGGGATCTACATTCCCGGCCGACAAGCCGTGACGTACCAAAACCAAGGATTCAAGCTCTGTGCTCATGAGGACCTTTGCGTGTATAGCCCGTCAGGGTCATGGCGCGAAAGATCTCACACAACCCTCTTCTTCTAAACACCCGAGTGCTGGGTGTGGATCGCTTGTGGCTGCGAGATCTCTACTACCGCGTTCTCGCAGGCTCGTGGTGGCACATGCTTCTGCTCGCAGCTGCGATGTTCGTGGGCATCAACATGGTGTTTGCTGCACTTTACATGCTATTTCCGGGCGCCATTCTCAACATGCAGAGCGACTCGTTTGAAAGCGCCTTCTTCTTCAGCGTGCAAACGTTGGCGACCGTGGGTTACGGCAATATGTATCCGGTGCTTCGCGCTGGCCATCTACTCGTTACGGCGGAGGCCTTCTTGGGAATGTGGGTCACGGCGCTGATGACTGGTTTGGTGTTTGCAAAATTCTCCAGGCCCACGGCGCGCGTGATCTTCTCAAGCAGAGCGGTGGTGCACTTGCGTGACGGCGTTCCGCACCTCTGCTTCAGAATGGCGAACACGCGTCACAACACGATGGCCGAAGCACAACTACGAGTCACGATTCTGTCCCGCACGGTGACCAAAGAGGGCGAAAGTATCGCGCGTCTCACAGAGTTGCCACTGGTGCGCGATCGCTCTCCGATGTTCATTTTGTCGTGGCTCGCGATGCATGAGATCAACGAAACCAGCCCTTTTTATGGGTCTGATGCCCCGGAACGCTGCAAGACCATCACCATCATGCTCAGCCTCTCCGGCGTCGATGAGATACTTGGACAAACCATCTACGCGCGCCACCGCTACGAAGGGGTCGACGTGCAATGGGGGGCGCGTTACGCCGACATCATTCGCGTTCACGACGACGGCACGCGCGAGATTAACTATCACGGGTTTCACAAAACGCATCCGGCGCCACACATTGAAGCGGCGCCGGACAAGAGTGCGCTGAGCGCGGGATTTTAAAAAGCGTAGCCGATAAATGCGCCCAAACGCGGCGATACAGCGTTCAGTTTCTCGTCACTTGTCGTCACACTTTGACGCTGATACCGGACACCCGCTGCGAGTGGTCCAAAGTTGATAGCGCCTTCGAGGCGGTGCTCGCGAATCAGATAGTCGCTGGAGCCTGTACCTGGAACATACACGTATTGGAGATGCGCATCGGTGGTGTCGCCGATACGCACGCCTCCACGCATACCCAGCAGCAAGTACGCGTACGTGTCTGTACCTACGTAGTCGGGGTCATACGTAAAGCCTGGACCCACGAGGAACGTCAGTCGTGCAGGCACGCCGATGTCGCCATGCAGCACGCCATAAGAGAACGCAGCATCAAGACGGAAGGCAATGCCACCATCCGTTTGAACGCCACTGTCAAGCTTCTGGCCGCCCCGAAAACCAAGGCTGGTCGAAACCTCGCCGCCCAAGTGGGTTTTGAACATCGTCTGGTTGCCGAAGAAGCCCCAGTCAAAGCCCAAATCACCACCGCTATTGGTAAAATCGAGCTGTTTCCCGGGCGCTGTGGCAGATCCACCGGCAAGCGAGATCGCTGTGCCCGAACCAAAGAAGCCGCCCAAGGTTACACGTCCCGTGTGGTTGCCATAAAGCTGTTGTTCGTTGCTCGTGAGGTCCGTCTCCTCGGCCGATGCCGTGGAAGAGATCGAAAGCAGCGCGAACACGCCAAAGAATCGTTGGATTGTCTTCATCTCATTTCCTCTTTTGGCGCTTAGAAGCGAACACCGAGTTCTGCCTGGTAACCAAGTTTGCCGTCTGAGAAGCCGAAGCCACCCAAAACCGCTTGCGCCTTAATGTAGCCGCGATCTGTCAGGTGAAAGTAGCCTCCGACTTTGAGTGGGCTGCCGTAGAGTTGTCCTTCTGTTTCGCGCTTTTTGGCTCCGGAATCGAAGAGCGAGGCAATGTTCATGTCCCACTCCACAAGTGCATCCGCGAGCGGAAGAATCGGAATGTGCGCACGTGCTGCCAAGCCAAACGCGGTAAACGACAATTCGCTTGGAGCGTCCTTGCGAGTCTTGTCGTCCCACGTGACGGGGGACGAGATGTATGCACCGTAACCACCCAGCGTGAGGACCGCAGGCAGCTTGCCAATGTACCCCAGCGGAATGTCACCGCCCATCAGCATCTCGAAGCCGCTGCCTGTTCCGCCGAGTCCGAAAATGTTCGACGAGTAATACGTGAACTCGGTGGTGTATTCCCCGCTGATAGCGTCGGAAAGCGCTTGCGCTTGCGCTTGACGTTCCGCGCCGGTGAGAGGCCGGTAGTAGTCAACGCGGTAGTTGTAGCCACCGCTGGAATAATACGAAGAGCCGGCGTAACGGCTGTTGCTCTGGCCAAGTGCCACCGCGATAGTGACCGCAGCCTTAGAAATGTAACCATGATGCTCGAGCACACGAATGCCGGTGAGTCCCGGCGTCGATGCACCTTTGGCAAACAACAAGCCACCCCTGCCCGCGGTCACTCCGAGCTCATAGTAGCGATCCGCAAAACGAGCCGTACCCGTCCAAAGAGGCTCACTCGGCTCCTCGGATGCGGGCACCTTGGTTTGAACCTTCGTCAGCGGCAAAGCCGCTGCAGGCGCTGGCTGGGTTGCAAAGGCGCCAGCAGTGCTTGCCGATGTTCCGGATGATGCAGTCGTTGCAGCAGTAGGCGCAGCGGGTGCCGCCGTGACGGGTGCTTGCGCCGCCTGGGGCGGTGTTGCAGGCCCGGACGCTGTGGTCGGTGCCGTTGTGGCTGGCGCCGGCGGTGTCTTGGCGGTCGGTGCGGCAGGTGCGGCGGTTGCCGTGCTCTTGCCTTGAACGACGCCTGAGGCCTGAGCGCTGGCGGGTGGAGGTGCTGCGGCGGTAGGTGTTGCCGCTGCGGCTTTGGCTGCCTGTGCGTGAGCTGCCTGCGCCAAGCTGGCGGAAGCGAGCAAACAGGCGATTTGGGTGGCGTTCGACGTCACCCACCTTGTTGAAAAACGCATGAATCCTCCGAGTAAGTTCTCGTTGCAAGGGTGCAACGCAAACGATGGCGAAGGTTACGGCACAGCAAGCCATCGCTGCAATTCTTCATGTCTCTTTTTTGCGACATGCAAAAGTTGCACTTGGTCTCTGCCCGAGCTTACGTCACGAGCGACGGCGGCAAGTGCCCCGTCTCATTGTAGGACACCACCCCAGAGGCGCCATCGTCCCGTACGACCAATCGGGTCACACCACTATGATTGGTTGCGAAGCGCAACCATCGCGTCACGGGAATGCCCAAGGTTCGGCAAACGAAGTATCGAATAATGTTGCCGTGGCATACCAAGAGCTCGGTGCTGTTCTCGTCGGGCTTTGCACAGAACAATGCGTAGGCCTGTTCGAAGCGAGCGCGGTCTTGGGCGATAGAGTCGGTCGGGTACCCCCTCGCGCGCGAGGGGAAACCCTCGCAAAGCAGATCGCTCACCTGAAAGTTGCCGCGCACATGCCGGCGCACGATGTCTGCAGTCTCGCGCGCGCGAATCATGCTGCTCACATGAAAGCTCTGAATCCGTTCGCCCGCCAAACTGCGGCCTACATGATCGGCTTGGGTGCGCCCGACATCCGTAAGGCGCAAATCGCTGCCCTCCTGCATGTCGTACTGCCCATGACGAACCATAATAAGAACCCGACGTTTCACGCTCTGCACGGTACTGGATTCGAGCCTACACAAGCAACCAACTCGCCAAGACGCATTCTGGCTGTTTCGACCGCCAGACGCCGAGCCGTCACTGCCCAGATTTTTCGTGCTCTAGGGCGTGTTCCTAAATTCCTCCGCGTCGGCGGACTCGGCGGGATTTCCTCGTCTTCGGCGTTGCTCCTCGGCGACGTGCTCCAGCACGCCGCGCTCGTTGCGCCTTGAAGCCGAGAGAAATCGCGCTGTCGCCGCCTCGGTCCGGAATATAGGAACACGCCCTAGTGACGAGGCGCGCAATGCGGAATTGGAATGTTTTTAGTGCAACGACGCCAACAGCTGCCGCGCCACAATCGCAAGCACTTGCTCGCGATCCCGCTCCGTCACTTCGGACAGGTCGACGACTTTGCTCAGCTGCTTGCTGCCCTGTTGCACGTGCACGAGGACGTGCTCTGCACGCGCGCAATCCGCGGAGGAGAATGAGGCAAAAGCATTCTTTGCGTCGATCGCCGAATTCAGGGTGAAGTTCGGATAGTCCGCCGCAAGCTCTGTGCGCAGCGCAGGCGTGAGGCGACTTGCCGACCAAGCGGCATCGGCGCAGCTCTGCAAGCGCGTCGCCAGGTCAAGACGACCTGCCGGAGCTGCGGGAGGCACCGTCCAACCAGGCGTCAGCGCAAACGCGCGCAGACGCGTGGCCTCTACACGCACTGGATCCGCGAGCTCGCCGGCGAGCGCTTTTTGAAAGGCTGTCGCCGCTCGGGCGTTGTCGCCCGAGCGCAAATAAATCTGGCCCAAAGTGAACGCCGCGAGAGGAGCTCGAAGGTCGTTGGGATAAGCATCGAGCAGTTGCTCGAGGGGTCGAGCGGCATCTGCTGGGTGAGAAGACAGGCGCGCCGCATCGGCCTCGACCAGCAGCTTGCCAATAGGTGCAGCTTGCACGTTTGCGGCGGGCGCCATCGCCGTCAAGTCCGCCCCACGAGAAGGCTCTGCGCGCTCAGGTTTCGCATTCGCAACACGAGCGTAAGCCAGCACCGTTTTCATCTCGGCTTCCGGCTCCGCCGGAGCGCGAAGCACTGAAACTTGTGAGGCGCCACGCGGCACGGGAATATCGACGTGCCCACCGGCAAGCAAATCTTGCACTCCATGCGAAACGCCATCACCGCGCACCACCACATGGCCACGCGACACGTCGACTTGCACATGGTTGGCATCGCGCTCTACGACAAAACTCGTACCTACGACCTCGACCACAACCGGCCCCGATTCAATGGTCCACCGACGCGGCCCACCTGGCGTGATGTTGTAAGCCACGCGCCCCTCTGCCTGACGCAGACGCACCTCGCCAGCGCCATTGGCGAGCACCTCCAACGTGGCGCCATTTGCCAGCGTGAGCGTTGTGCCATCGGGGGACGCCATGGCGAGCTCGCCACCGGCAGCGCGTGCACTATGCAGAGAGCTGCCATCATTTAAAAGCAGTGGACCTGCAACAGCGACAGCAGGTGCAGACTGCACATTGGAGGACGTGCCTCTTACCGTTAGGAGCACGGCCGCAGCAGCGGCAATGCCTACGGCCGACACTGCCCAAACGCGGCGCCGACGGGCTATCGGAGCGTTCTGTCCGGCAGCACGCACGTCCCGCCAGATGCGCTCTTCGGTCATCGCGTCGAGGTCATCGCGCAGGTGCTGTTTGATAGGTTGGTTTAACCGGCTCATGACCGTTCATCCGAAAGTTGCAAGTTCATTTCTTTGCGAATCGTCTCGTCGGCGGCTGTGATCCAGCGCTTGACCGTCGCAAGCGAACAACCGCAGTGCGCCGCCACCGCATCCAAGTCCTCGTCATCGATGCGGCGCAGCATCCAAGCAATCCGATGCCCGTCTGGCAACGCGCGGAGCACGGCGTCGAGCCGCGCCAAATCGGCGCGCACTTCGGGCGTCGCATCGTGTGCGCTCAATTGTGCAAGGCCCACTTCATCGTCGTTGCCATCAAAGCCAAAGGCCCGAGCCACACGCCGGCGCGCAAGTTTGCGGTGAGCCAAGCGCACCAAAATGGTGGTGAACCAACCGCGATACGCGGCCGGCTCGCGAAGCGTTGCGAGCTGCTCAAACGCGAGCACAAAAGCGTCTTGCGCCACATCCTCGCCCGCATCTTGCGTGCGCATCAGGCGTCTGCCTAAATTAACTGCATAACGCACGTACTTACGGTAGAGTTGCTCCTTTGCTGCAAGCTCGCCCGCAAGAGCTCGGCCTACAAGCTCGGCATCTTCCTCGCCCACGCTACGCGCCTCCGAGGCCGGTCCGTTCGACGGCGTGGGCGCATCTTTGCCTCCGCGAATGACGGTGAGTGTCATTCCGCTAGGCATTCGAATTGAAGGGGCGACGGAGAGCATTCATTACAAGGAGCCGTCCCCCGAT
>JAYWGD010000165.1:0-2519 GCA_043778435.1 Myxococcales bacterium
CGCGCCATCTCGGCGGAGGCCAAGGGCGAGATGGAGAACTCTGTGGGCACTGCGCCAAACGAGCTTCCCTCATTTGCATTCACGCGCGCGATGGCCGAGCCATACCAGTCGTTGGTGTCGGTTTCGCCGCCTTCGGTTTTGGTCGAGGCCATCACAAAGTTCGCATCCGGGGTTTCGGTGTGGCAACCCACGCACTTGGCCTTGCCCGTGCGCTGCTTCACATCTTCGCCGCGCAGCACACCGAAGGAAGCGATCGAACTCGGAGGCTTGTTTTCGGTTCCTACCGAGATTCCATTCAAGGTGCCGGTGCTGGAGCTGAAGTAGACGATGGATCCGTCGGCCGCGACAGGCAAGATGCCGGTGTCGATCACAAAGGGTGCCGACACTTTGCTAAGCGACGTTCCGTTTGGCGGAAGGTACGCCGTGCGAACCGTAAAGCTCAGTGATTTGTCGTACGAATGCGTGCGTAAGAGTTCCCATACGTCATCGCTCATCACCCAGCTGCCGGTGCCCGCTTTGACGGTGAGTGCAGAGACGTAGACGGAATCATTGGTTTGGTTTCCGGCTTTGACACGCACCTCAACCACGTTGCTTTCGGCATCTGCGACGCTGAAGCTGATACGCGGTGCGATCCAGTTGCGTGGGTACCGAACGTTGGCCTCTGGCTCAAACACGCACAACGGCGCGCTTGCGGTCACCGTGCTGACAGGCGTCGCACCAAAGGCCGCCGCCGCGCCGATCGGCGCGGCAGAGCCTGCGCGCGTATCCGAAACGGGCGCCGCCATAAAGTCCGTGTATTGTACGCTGTTGTCGTAGGGGCCTGGGTCGGGCCTTGGCCCCACATCACCGGGGCGAGCATCCCCCGTGCCAAATTTGATGGGGGTACCTGCATCGGGCGCAGGCTTGTCGACGCCTTTGAGGAATACGGTGGGTTCGAGGGCCTCGCCGCACGCCACGATCGCTCCGACGCCCACACAAAGGAACACCGCAGAAGAAGCCCGAAACGTTGTCATGTTCCAAGTGTACGGCTGTGTTTGCGTGCTCGGCAACGCGCGCAGCAACGATTTGTCTTCTGCGATGCCGTCTTTGGCATCGCGCGTTAAGACTCTCCGCTACTGCACGTTGACATTGATGGTGGGGTTTGAGCCCACGTTTGCGCGGCTCCACACGGGTGTGTGGTTGCTTGTGTTCGGATCCTGCGCACGCATGTAAAGTGCACCAAAAGAGGTCATCGTCCCATCTGCGGCAACAACCACAGGGCTGACATACAGCTGTGCGTGAGGCGAGCGACGAGCAGAGCTGAAGACGACAAAGTAAACCTTCTCGCCCTTCGGTCCGGTCTTAAACGCCGGAGCCCACTTAGGCCACCGGTTGGACTGGTTGTCCGAGTTGACAACGCCGGTGGGGCAGGAGACCGCTTTGTTGGCTTCGAGTGGTTGAGATGTCGTGCCGGAGCGCTTAAGAATCTGAACGGTCGCGTGTGGGTTGTACATCACATCGGGGGCGCCGCCATTTTCGTACGGTGCGCTGTTGAAGGCAAGCAGCGCATCGTCTGGCGAAAGCGCAGGATAAAACTCCTGCACTGTTGGCGACGAGGCGCCAGGCACGCCTGCCGCGGTGCCGCCCGACCCGGCGTTGTACGGCAGTTGGTAGATGTCCGCCGCCAGCGTCGGTCGCTGCACACCTGGGAGATAGCCTTCAGCGCCTAGGCGCCCGTCGGTGACCTCGTCGATGGCGGTGTATAGAATGGTCTGTGCGTCGCTGCTCCACACGGGCATGGCTCCGCGTCGACCGCTTCCAGTGGGTACGTCTGCGACGGTGCCAGACTCCAGATTGACCGTACGCAGCGTGCGGCTGGCGGGCCAATTCGTATTGCCTTTGGCGCCAAACCAACCAAGCACCAGGCGCTTTCCTGGTTCCCAAGCGCCCTTGCTGGTGGCGGTACCACCTACGCCGCGCGCCATCTCTGCTGTCGCCAAAGGCGAGATTGAGAATTCCGTAGGAACCGCACCGAATGTGTTGCCGTCGTTTGCGTTGATTCGCGCAATGGCCGAGCTGTACCAATCTTTACCATCGCTTACGCCGTCCGGACTTTTGGTCGACGTCATCACAAAGTTCACATCCGGTGTCTCGGTGTGACACCCCACGCAGTTGGCCTGGCCTGGGCGCTGCTTCACTTCTTCGCCGCGAAGCACGCCAAAAGAGACGACGGGGCTGGGCGGAGCGTTCTCGGTCCCCACCGAAATGCCGTTTAGGGTGCCCATGCTTGAGCTGAAGTACACGATTGAGCCGTCGGCTGCGACCGGCAAGATGCCAGTCTCGATCACAAAGGGCGCAGACACTTTGCTGAGCGACATTCCGTTCGCCGGAAGGTAGGCGGTTCGGACGGTAAAACTCAGCGATTTGTCGAAGGAATGCGTGCGCAAGAGCTCCCAAACATCATCGCTCATGAGCCAGCTGCCTTTGCCGGCTTGGACGGTGAGCGCAGACACGTAGATGGAGTCGTTGGTTTGATTTCC
>JAYWGD010000166.1:0-7156 GCA_043778435.1 Myxococcales bacterium
CGTCTGCATCTCCAATGCGCCAATACGGTCTTCAGGCGTAAATTCAGGCTCCTCCACGCGCTCCATCGACAGTTTTTCGGGTGCATACGCCGACAGCTCGGCCTCGGTCGAAATAAGCGTGTAGTCGTCTCCGCGGCGCAACTCCAATCGCACGCTGCCACTGATGGGCGTGGCGACAAAGCGGAGCAGCGAATCCTTCAGGATGAGCGCCTCGGGATCGTACCAACGCCCCTCGTAAAGCAAGCGCCCCAGCTTGCGGCCCAAGCTGAAATACAAATCTGTGGTGTTCTCATTGTGCACTGTAGAGAGCAAACGCTCGTAGGTCAGATGCAAGAGCGCCATCGCGGGCGCCTCGTAGATGCCGCGGCTCTTGGCCTCGATCACGCGGTTCTCTATCTGATCGCTCATGCCCAAGCCATGGCGACCGCCAATGCGATTGGCTTCGACGAACAGCTCGTAGGTGCTGTCGAAGGATTTGCCGTTGAGCTTGACCGGACGCCCCAATTGCCACTCGACCTCGACCACCTCTGGCTCGATGACGACCTCTGACTTCCAAAATGCGACGCCCATGATGGGCTCGACCAGCTTCATGTTTTGATCGAGAAATTCCAAGTGTTTGGCTTCGTGGGTGGCGCCGAGCAAGTTGGCGTCGGTGCTGTAAGCCTTCTCCGCTTTCATCGAATAGGGCATGCCGCGACGCTCGAGGTACTGCGACATCTCCGAGCGACCACCGAGCTCGCCCACAAAGTCTTTGTCCAGCCACGGCTTGTAGATTTTGAGTGCCGGGTTGACCAAGATTCCGTAGCGATAGAAGCGCTGGATGTCGTTGCCCTTGTGGGTGCTGCCGTCGCCGAACACGTGCACTCCGTCTTCGCGCATGGCGCGGACGATAGCCGTCGTCGTCGCGGCGCGACCAAGCGGTGTCGTGTTGAAATATTTTTTGCCGCCCGACGAAAGATGAAAGGCGCCGCACTGAATGGCCAGCAATCCCTCTTCCACAAGCGAATGCTTGCAGTCTACAAGACTTGCGGCGACGGCGCCATAACTTAGCGCGACTGGCGGGATGTCGGCTGCATCCTTTTCGTCGGGCTGGGCCAGATCTGCGGTGTAGGCATGAACGGACGCGCCCTTCTCCGTCATCCACGCAACGGCCGCGCGGGTATCAAGCCCACCAGAAAATGCGATGCCAACTTTGGTGCCCTGTGGAGGAAGCTCTCGATAGATACGTGCCATGGTAAGCGCCCGCTATCAGAGCGCGTCGAACGAAGCAACGAGCCTTCGAGTGCCCTCCACGAAGCGACAACCGACGCAGTGTCGGATGTTGCTACTCCTTGCAGCATGGCGGCCTTCGAGGTACTCCTTGCGGCAAGATGAGCACAAAGACGATTAGCCCTTGGGTTTGGGACCTCCGTGTGCGCGAACGCAACGTTCGTCAGGGCTTGGTCACCGACAAGGACACCGAGAAATTCCTGAAGGAACTCCCCGATCTGGCTGAAGCCTACGAAGTTTCCACGGTTCCATCGCCGATGGGCATCCAGCACGAAGGCGAGTGATGGCTGAGGCGGAGCTTCCGACCATCGACTTTGCGACCTTCTTGGTTTCGCTGAGCCACTCGGCGCTTGTCGATTTGGGAGACGCCCCGCATCCAGATTCAGGTTCGGTTCAAGCTCATCTTGCAATGGCCAAACAGACCATTGATTTGCTGGGTTTGTTGGAGGAAAAGACGCACGGCAATCTTACGGGTGCAGAGGAAAGACTGCTAACTCAGGTGCTGTTTGAGCTACGGACCAAGTTTGTCAAAGTATCGAGTCAGGTGCCCACGCCCGGAGACAGCACCTGAGCCTACTGATCATTGGTCACTCCAAGAGCGCAAGCGTGGTTGCAGGCGTCTTGATTGGCCTCGCACTTCGTTCTGTGCGGGAGGTGCGTGCGGAGGAGTCCGCGGACGATGCCGAGTTGCTACGCATGGCCCGCGATGGCAATTCAAAGGGCTTCGGGGGATTGGTGCGTCGTTACGAGCACCGAGCTTATGGCCTTGCCCTGCAACGAGTCCGAGATGCAACGGAAGCGCACGACATTGTGCAAGAAGCCTTCGTGCGTGTGCACAAGAACTTGGCCTCCTTCGACGGTGAAGCCGCATTTTTCACCTGGTTTTATCGCATTGTGATGAACTTGTGCATCGATCATAGTCGGCGCGCATCGGCGCGGATGTCTCCGGCAGGCGATATGCACGACGAGGACGAACAAACGGATCGGCCATCCAACTATCCGCTGATGGGCGATGTTCATGGCAAGCCCCACGAAGAGTTCGAGAGACGAGAACTAGGCGCACGCATCGCTGCCGTGGTCGAAGCCCTGCCCGACTATCATCGCGAAACCCTATGGCTGCGCGAAGTCGATGGACTCAGCTATGAGGAAATTGCCAAAGCGATGAACGTCTCCAAAGGAACCGTGATGAGCCGACTTTTTCATGCACGCCAAAAGGTTCAAATAGCCATGGCCGATTGCATGCCCGGCAGGCTTGTTCCGTCTGAAGAATGAGGCCCTATGCAACTTTCTGACGATGACAAGCAACTTTTGATGATGTTCGCAGATGGGGAGTCCTTGTCTGCATCGGATGCGGCGCATGCCTCGACGCTGGAGGCCTCGGCCGAGGGGCGCGCATGGATGGCCGCGGTCGCCAAAAGTGGAGACCTGATTCGCGCGCGATTCGCAGCGCCCAACGTGTCCGAAGATCGCCAAACAGCCGTGCTCGCAAAAGTGCAAACTGCGCGCCCCGCAGAACTCAAGTTGATTGGCGCACAGCAAAAGAACACATCCCGCCGTGCCGTGGCGCTTGGCATGTCGTTTGCGGTGGCTGCCGGGTTTGTCGGCTGGACGACGCTGCGAAGCAACCCTGATGAGAATCTAAACGCAGCCTTGGTGCCATCTCGCGGCTGCGCGCCCAGCGTCTTAGGCGACGCTGGCACCCATGTGGGTTCGGCCGAGTGCGTCCCCTCCTCGAAGTAAGCGTGCTGCGTTGTCGTACAAGACGGCCCGGCGAAGCTCGTTTTTTCCATCGGTAGCAATCAGCACTTTGGCAAGCGGGAGGGCCGCCGAGTAGAACGGCCAGTCGCTTCCGAACACCAAACGTGAAGGGTCGCATTTGGCGAGCACATCACGCATCTGAGAAAGAGAGATGCATGACATCTCTAGCCATGTGTTTGGGTACTTGCAGTGCAGGCGAATCGCCTCGTCACATTGTAGTGCGCCCGCGTGTCCCAAAATGAACTGCGTTTCAGGGCAGAGCGAGATTGGTTTTTCGTACCACTTCACTTGGGTGAGATAGCGGCCCAATGCGGGCTCTCGGCCCACCGGACCGCAGTGCCAGAGAATGGGCACGCGGCGCGCACCGCACATGCGATAGAGCTCGATGGCACGCGCGGCGTCGGGACGCACGCATTGGATGTTGGGGTGAACTTTGACGCCACGGATGCCCTCGTGCAGCTGCTCCTCCAAGCGGTTCTTGGCCCCTGGCGCATAGGGGTGAACCGAACCGAAGGCGACAATGCGCGGCTCGCGTTTTTGCGCCTCAGTCGCGTTCTTGGCGTTCTGCGAGAACATGGGGAAATCGATAGGCAACACCACCGACTGCTCAATGCCCAGCTCGTTCATCTCGCGAAGCATATTGGGCACCGTGTGCGTTGCGCGAATGCCTTTGTTGCCCAGGGCCTTAAGGGCGATGTCCTTCGACATCGCCGTCCAACGCTCCGACGAAAAGTTTCGGTTCGCGTAGACATCCAAGTCCAGGCTGCAACATGCGGGCAGGTAAATCTCTGCATCCGGGATGCTCGCAAACAAGTCTACCGTGGGCGGGAGCAAATACGACAACGCGACATGGGTGTGCATGTCGATGATAGGACCAATGCCTTTGTCGGTGACGGCGACGCGCTCACCTTGCGCTTCGAACCAAGGCAATCGCCCCAGATCGGACAATGCGGAAAAACGTGTAGGATGCACTGGGCTTATCTCGCGGAGGGGATGGGCAGAGAGTATTCTCCGCTCTTGAGGCCGCGAGCCGTCACTGAGCCTTTTGCCGCATTGAACGCCGTAGTGCCGAGCCAGGCCCGAATCCCCGTCGCACTGCCACTTGCGCGAAGCACGCGTGCGCTATCCGGCTTGAAGGCTGTGACCATGGAGAGCCCTGAGATGCGGACCGCAGGCAACGGCATGGAGAACTCGATAGGCTTGGTCACGAGCGCGGCCGTTCCATCGAGCTGGTCTTCGATGCATCCCTCCATCGCAAAGGTAAACCCTTTGGCCGAGGCAACATCCGGCACGAAATCGGGGAACTCGTCGATGGAGCTCATCTTTTCCGACGGCGGCACGCATGCCTCGCTCGGCAGTGTGCGGCAAACCGTGTCGCTGCCGCACGCGACCGTCTTGCAGCGGGAGGCATCCGTGCTGCGCGAGGCCTTGGTGAACTGAGCCCGAAAGAGCCCCGTGACCGGATCAATGATGAAGTTGGCAAAGAATCCAACCTGCACACCGCCCACAGGCTCGATGATGTTCAGGATGTAGACGTAGTCGCCGCTGGTAAGCAGCTTGGTACCCGTATTTTTGCACTTAAAGTCATAGCTGAATGGAAGCCGGATACGCGTACGGGTGACAACCCCCGAGCTATTCTGCAGCTCGGGCTCTATGAGAACGGCAAGCTCGCGTGCCACAGGGAACGGTGCGTTGGGGGTGAGACGCACGGCGCGGTTGTCGTCAAAGAATTCGCTCTTGCCGTTTTGGGTGGTGCCCGACAATCCGAAGTAACGCGCGTAGGCGCCGAGCTCGACCTCCGAGTCTCCACGCTCGTCGAGGAGCATGTTCTCTTCGTCAACCTCCAAGGGGATCACGCGCAAGTCCAAAGTCTCGGGCTTGATGGGCTTGGAGAAGCGCACCACCAGAGGCGCGGTGTTGTCCGCAAGAATGGAGCTCGTGACCGAGCCCTCGATAAAGGCGGAAGCCGGAAAGTCGAACGGCGCACACGCCCCAAAACCTGCAAGGGCAACCAGAGATAGGGCGGATGTACGTGCAGAATGCATCATCATAGAACCTCTCAAAAGAACACCGTCGAGCGCGCCTGGCCCATGTAGCTGGTCACGGCATAGCCGTTCACATCTTGAAACGCATCACCGGGAAACAGCACGGCTCCCTCGAGATCGAAGGCGAAATGCTCCTGGAATCGGTATTGAATGCGGGCATCGACTTCGTAGCCGTAGAAGCTCGCCGACTTTCCGCCATTGAAGTTGACCAAGTCGTTGTCGATGCGGGGGCCTCGCTTGGCCAGCTGTGACTGCACGGGATCATTGACGGGCGCAGGCGCCCAGGCGGCAAGGACTCCTCCGCGGAACAACCAATTGGGCGATGGGCGATAATCCGCCTGAGGAAAGATCGCGAGCGCGTTTGCCATCGCGCCGCGCGTGTCGACGGCATCGGTGGGAAACGTGGTTGCACCCAAACTTTGCAAGACGGAGTTGGCAGCGGCGGCGGCGCGCGCCGACTGATAAGCCATCACCTTCTTAAACATCAGCAACCCGACATTGCTCTCTTCCGCCCAGATCATTTGCGTAAGCGGTGTGCGAACGGTGGGGTCGCTGTCGCCCGAAGCATAGTCGCCCTCAAGATACGCCGTCCACGCAGGTCGATCGTAGCGCACGACCGCACGCGCGCCGAACTGAATAATGTCTTGTGACACAGCCGGATCGCTCGTGATGAGACGAAACGCATCCGATACCTCGCGCGTACTGCCGACCACCGTGGATGCGTCCACGCCGGCCTGGAAATCTCCGACTTGAGTGATGGCACGCATGACCACCGAGTTGATGCTGGTGCCGTACTTTTGGTCCCACCGATAAGTGTAAGACCCACGCAATTCTACGTTCTTCCCTAGAGGGCCATTGGGCGACAGAAACCTTAGACCGGTGGTGACCTCACTCAGGTCGTCGGCGAATTTGTTCGGTTCGTCCTGCACCAGTTTGTCGTAGGCCACAAAGAAGAAGAGGCCTTCGGTCTGCGACTTGTTGCGCTCGGCTACCGGCTTGAATCCCTCCAGCGGCTTGGTGGCAAACAGAATGCGGTCTACACTGTTTCCGCGGTTGGTGTAGCCGAAGCGATTGCGACGGCCATTGCCGTCGTTGACCGACACGCCAGCGCCTTCGGTGAACGCTTGTCGCCCGATTCGAAACAATCCGATGGGCGTGAGCACATCCATGTAAAGACGCCGGATGTAAATGGCGTCGGCGTTGCATAGCCCGTAACGGTAAGAGTTTGGCGACAAAGAATTTCGCTCATCCCAGCGCACAACGCACGTGCGAGACACATTCACGCTTTTGGTGTTCACGTTGGCGCCGGACCATGGAATGGGGCCTCCTGCGGCGCCTGTTGAGTTATCACCCCAAAGCACGCCGTCGAGGGCATCGAGCGAGAGTGTGACGCGCGTATTGTCCTTGTAGTCGACGGCGCCGCCCAAACGCAGACGCTGATCCCACGATTGAAACTTGGTGTCGGTCTCGCCATTCACGGTGAGCGGTGCCACGAGCGCAGCATTCACCCGGTACTCGAGCTCGCCGCGAAACCCCACATCTCCAATGGCGTAGCGCTTCATCGGCGAGATGCCGTCGTTGTCGGACCATGGCTCGACTGGGAACCCCGCGTTCTCACGCTCTGCGATTCCGAGGCTGCGCGCAGGAGCGTCGGAATCAGGGCGCACTTCGTCTTCGCTCTCCGTACCTACCTTCTCAGCATGCGCCGGTTGGGGCCACAGCAAAGAACAAACGGCGAGAGAAACAAGGCGATGGGAGGTGCTCACGGCCGAAGAGCTAAGCCCGAAGGCGCAAGCGATAGCAAGGCGTTTCGACGCGGCACATCGCTTGTCACGTAGAGGCCTCATGCGCCGACGCTCGAAGCAAATCTCGCACGCGATCCAGCACCGGGGCATCGGCAGGCGGCAGCGCGTAGTCGCCCAACTGCTCCGGGGCCACCCATACAAACTCAGCCACTTGCAAAGCTCGGGGCGGCGAAGAATGAACCTGCAATGTGCATGCAAAAAAGATCAGGATGACCTCTCGTTCGGCCTCTTCGTACACATGGTGAACCACATCGATGCAGTCTCCCACGTGGACAACAA
>JAYWGD010000167.1:0-7128 GCA_043778435.1 Myxococcales bacterium
GGCATTACCGGCGTGCCGGCCCGGAAACGTGCATGCACCGTGCCCGCGTAGCGCTGCTGAAAGGCAAGATTGTTGGGGTCGAGCTGAAGCTCGGTCGACAAAGCGGTGGTGAGGCCGACCATGTCACCTGCAAGTTCCAGTGCTTCCATGTAATCTGCAACCAAACGCGTTCGCGCTGCGATATCGCTCGTGAGTGCGATCTCTTGGGCATAGAGCGGCAAGGTCTCGTCCACGCGTCCTAGTTGCTTGAGTACCTCTCGGAGTGGTGGCAACAATCGCGCCTCCTCGGGCGACGCGACGTGAGCATCATGCATGTATTCTGCAGTGCGAGACAGGTCGAGGACGTCAGCTTTGGCGTAGTGCGCGGTCAGTTCGGAAAGAAGACTTGTGTAATCTGCATGCAGTGCAGCATCCCCGGAAAGAGCGCCACTTTCTGCGAGCGGTTTGAGCGCTGCGGCGCGCACGGCTTGCATGTGAAGCAACCCTTCGCTGTCGCCTACGCTTCTGTACATCTCCGCGAGCTTGGCCCCTACATTCGGATTTGTAGGATCGGTTTCAAGCGCCGAGATTAGCAATTCTGCGGAGCGTTGCGTGTCGCCGACCGACTGTTCCCAAACGCCGGCAGCTTCATACAGCCAGTGCGCTGCCATCATTGGATCGCGCGCCTGCGCTCCGACTGCCTCGAGAAAAAGAGCGTACTGATCAGGTTGGTCGGTACAAGCGTTGTAGGCTGCGAGCAGAGCATCCTGATCGTGAGCGTCGTGAACGAGTCGCGCTACGTACGCTTCGAGGTCGGCGAGTGTCATGGGAGACACGCTACACGGCCTCTTTTGCGAGAGCAATTGCACAACTGCGCTCGTTTGGAGTTCGTTGCTATTCGGTCTTAAGCGGCAGCACGTTGCGAGGGTCGCAGACCACGCTGTGGTCTCTCGCAAGAAGCGCGCCCGGGCCATCGTGCTGCAAGGTTGCCGCAGGCGACTTGGTGCCGCGCCAGCGCCGTACCTCAAGGTGAAGGTGCACCACCCCAGGTGAATCCGAGTCACCTACGTGACCCAAGAGTGAGCCCTCAGCGAGCTCCGTATGCGCCTCGAGGCCCGATGCCGTATCGTTTAAATGCCCGTAAAAAAGAAGGTAAATGATGGGCTCGTCGCCCTCCATACGAACGTGCTCTGTGACCACGCTTTGGCCTATCAAGTGCCCCGCGTAGACCCCGCGGGCCGCACCCACCTGGGCGCGCAACGGGACGAGGGTCACGGCGGTGCCTCGGGCGCGCATCAAATCGATGGCTCCGTGTCCTACCGCGCGCAAAAAAGTTCCTCGGCGCTGTTCGTCGTCGGGCTTGTCGAGATCGTAGCCGCTCATGGAATCGGTGCTCCCGGCTTTTGGCGAGACGACGGGGTAGCGATACGCGCTGTAGTCGGCTGGGCGATCTGGCAACAGAGGGATTTGGTCGTAGGGATCCCACCGTCCGGCCTTGGTGCGATGGGCGTTCCGCGCGATTTGGCCTGGCGTGTCGCCTTGGGATTCGCCTGCGAGAATCACGCATGTGCCTTCGTCCATGAGCGATCCCTGGGGGCACGAGGCAGCGTGACCCGGTTCAATGACGCTGGCAGATCTCACATGGCTCCCGGATTCGCCCGAGGGTGATGCAGCGGCACAGACGCCGAGCGTTGCCACGACGGCAGCGGAACGAAAAATGAAATGGGGATTCACGATTGAGGTGCGCACAATATCACGGACGAGATCGGTCTGCGCGCTTGCGTGCGCTGTGCTCCTCGCACTACATGCCCCCAACCATGACGACCTCCACACGCCTCGACGAACTCTTTGCCGCAGAACGCACTGTCCGTAACCTGCATCATAGCCTGCTCAATACGGCTCCAGCAGACCTTCTCAAATCGGTGGCCTCGGCGACGCAAGCGGCGTTTGCCGCGGAGCCAGAGGAGCAATCCTTGCGTCTTGCACGCATCGCCTCTTTGCTGCAGCACGTTCATGGTCCCGAGAGCGTGGACTTGCTCCTCGAAGTGCTCGACAAGGCGACGCCGGAAGGCCGATTGGCGGCTGGCGAGGCCATTGAAGGCATTGCTTTCGAGCGCTTCAAAGAAGTGGCGTTGGCGGTCGAGCGCGCGCTCGACAAGAACACCGTGGGCGCAAACGCACTTGCAGAACTGCCTTACATCTTGGCCGAAGTGGGCGAGCCCGGCGTCACCAAGTTGATTGTAAAATTCTTGGGCCATTCGGATCCAGAAGTGGTGGCTTCTGCCATCGAGGCGCTGACCGAAATAGGCGATCTGACGGCCATCCCGGCGCTGGAGCACTACACGGGCGATGCTCGCACGGTGACCATGGAAGAGGACGGCGAGGAAGAAACCTACAGCTTGGGCGACTTGGCCACCGAGGCGATTGAGATTCTCGAAGAAAACGGCTCCGAAGACTGATTGTTGTAAAGCGCACGCAATAAGGCCCTTGGGTTCATTCGCATCCGAGGGCCTTGTTGCGTGTTGGGCGTGTTGCCCGTCTGTCCTCCTGAGCACGGCGAAGGATCTCCCGAGTTCTATGTTGAGATGTTGCCCCAGTTGTCTTCCTGAGCGAAGCGAAGGGTCCCCCGAGCTCTACGTTCCAAGAAGGCGGGGCGCTTTGCCGCCGCCCACACCGCGCCGAATCTCGAGCTTGCTGCCGGCGATACGACCCTCATTCATTGCATCGGCGGGGCCTGTGCTGCCGTAGCGCACCTGGCGAACGTAGGGGTGGCGCGCGCGGTAGTATTGCCCAAGCGCGGCATCGCGCGCGAGAATCAGGCCGGTGACGCAGCGTTGACCTTTGGCTTCGCGGGCGAGTTTCTTGGCAAAGCCGTCCATCACGCCGGCCAAAAAGGTGCGGCGCCCCGCGTCCGACGTGATGGCCTTCGCCTTCTTGTGATCGAGCCACAACTCATTGGCTGCTCGATGCAAGTAATCGTGCACATAGGAGGCGACTTCCACATTGGTCCCCTTGCCGCAGGCCTCAAGCACATGCAGGCGGTTGCCTGTGCCCGGATCGAACACGGGCACCCAGATCACCTCCACGAAAAAGTGAGCGCTGAGCACTGCGCCCACGCGCCGCTGGTGCTCCCATGTGCGTGCTGCGGGCGTTCCCAAAAGCGCATACATGTATTCTGCATTTTCTGCAGGTTGCACATTGTACCTCTCCATCAGCCGGCGCGCGGCGAGCATCGCCGCTTCTGCCTCATGTGGATTCGGGCTCTCCGCGAGCGCCAACAACTTTGCCACCTTGGCGCCCACCGGATCGTTGGTCTCTGCGTCGCCAAATGGCCGCGGCATGCCGCGCGATGCCGCATCGATGCCCAAACGCATGCATACATCACGGAATGTGGGACCATGCGCGCTCTCGCCAAATACGCCGAGCACCTCAGCCACATACTGGTGCGCCATCTCGTGCTTCATGACGTCCACCACGACGGGCCAAAGCTGTTCGCGAGCCAGTTTGCGCGATAGCGACAGCGTGCGTATCTCGGTTTGCCACGAGCCCAGTTGCATCTCCGCGTCCGTGAGCTCGAGCATTGGCAAACGCATTTTGCCTTTAAAATAGCTATCGTTCAGGCGCTTCCACTCGCGCGCAAGTTCGCGCAGGAGCAGTGCTTCTAGATCGGCCAAAGCTGTGTGAAGCATTGTTCCTCCTATTCAAAATCCGTGAGGCTTGTCTAGGCGATCCATTCGTTGTCCAAGTGCCGGTATCCACCGTGCACGACTTTTTCTCGTTCGCAGCGTCGACTGCGCGGCACTGACACGAGCCAGAGCTCAGGCTGCCGCCGGAGGTGGTGCAGCACCCGACGATGGAGGTCAGGCTGTAGGCAGCAGCATGCACGGCGCCGCTTTGCATGCAGGCTTGCATCCCGATATTGATCGCGCTGGCGGAGGCTGTAGCCATGGTCCGAGCGCCGTTCTTGGTGCAGCTGATGGTGCTACGCGCGCCGGCCGCAGAATTCGATGCAAGCGTGGTGCTCTCTGAGCCGCTGCCAAAGAGACAAGCCAGGGCAACGCTGCTGACTTTAAACATGCGCCTATTCTACCCGAATGATCGTGTGCATGCACAGGGTTTGCCATCAGGCGTAAGGCAGCGCGCCATACTTTGCGACTGCGTTGTTTAGACTTAAATGAAGTCTTTTTTAAGCATGTATTGGACTTTTTTTAAGTCTAATGCTCAAGCCTCCAGCATCCACTGCCACGCAGAGAGCACCCGAATGCCGCGTGGAACTTTGGGGTAGGGGATTCTTGACTGCAGCGTGAGAAGCAGGCGCTCGGCTTTGGGGTAAAGTATGTGCGCCACCTGCAGCGCGCGCACTTCGCGCTCGCGCGTGACCTCGTCGTCGATGCTGGTGCAGACCTGGACAAGCAGTTCGTCACCGTTGGGCATCGTCGCCAAAAAGTCGACCTCGTAGCCCTTTGTGGTTTTGACGTAGGCCACACGTGCACCGCGGCGTTGCAGCTCGGTGAAGACGGCGAGCTCGAGTGCGTGGCCAGTGTTGGCCTCGCCACTGCAATCGAACACGGGGATGAGCCCAGTGTCGGCGGGGTACACTTTGCGCGGGTTGACCTGTTTGCGTTTCTCCGAGTCGCTGGCCACCGGAATGGTTTGCACCAGAAATGTGTCCTCCAAGTGGCCCAGGTATTCGTACAAGAACTCCCGGCCAACCTTGATGTTCTGCGACTTGAGATCGTCCATGAACTTGGTGACGCTGAACGTGCCTGCAGGGCTGCTCAGCAAGCGGCGCACGAGCCACCGCAGCGCCGTGGGGTTGCTTACCTCATGGCGTTCAATGACGTCGCGTAGCATCACCACATCGACGTAGTTCTGAAGCAGCACGCGTCGCTCGGGCGCCTCCAGAACCTGTGCTTCCGGAAATCCGCCGATGGTGAGGTGGCGGGCGAAGTGTCGGTCGATGCCGGCCGCCTGACGCGACGTGATCGCACGCAAATTGGCTGGCAATGTCAGTTCGTGGAAACGTGCGAACTCTCGGAAGCTAAATGGATAGATGGGCAATTCCCAGCCGCGTCCACGCATGGATGTTGCGATTTCGCGACTCAGAAGTTTGGCAGAAGAGCCCGAGAGAAATATCTCACAGTGCGGGATGTCGAGCATACGCCGCACAAACACTTCCCAACCGGGAATGAGCTGGATCTCGTCGAGGAACAGCACGATGCGTTCACCGTCGGGGGATGGGTACATCCGTGCATGCACATCGGGGATGCGGCTCAAGTCCGCGGCGCGCATGCCGCCCAAGCGCTCGTCCTCGAAGTTGAAGTAGATGAGCTGCTCTGGCGGTCTCCTTGCATCGATCATCTGGTCGCGCACCTGGTGCAAGTACGAGGTCTTTCCCGCGCGCCGCATACCAATGACGGCAATGGCTTTGTTCCGCACTTTGGGCAGCCGCGCGTCACGCCACGTGAGAACGGAGCGACGTCCCTGCACTGAGCTCGCGATTTTGTCCGCAATGACGGTGTCAAATTGGATGTTCATGAAGTCCAATCTAGAATAAAATTAGACTTATTTTGAGTCTTAAATTTCGAGCCTGTCATGGTAACAGTGCTCCTCTGTGCGTGACGATGCGGACGAACTCCTCTTGAAGCGGCTCTCGATAAAACTCACTGGATTGGGTGGCGCAAGGTGAATGGCCTGCTGCCGCATCAGATATGAACAACTTGACTCAGTGGGTTGCGGTCTCAATGCTTTTGTCTCTCGCGGCATCGGGCTGTGTTGCCGAGAGCCTGGCGCCTCCTGCGGAGACGCAGAGCATGGCCGACGAATTGACGGTGGCTCCGCGAATCACCCGCCCCGCGAAAGGGCAGATGGGGAATGCTCGCTTGGATGCCATGGTGGCCGCCGGGAACGCTGACTCCGCGACGCGTGGTCGGTTGGAGCCCTACATGCTCGACATGCGCACTGGCCGTACGGGGGTGGTGCGGCTGGTTGATGCTCGCGCAATTGCGGGCTCTCTTTTTGGAGCACAGGTGCTGAGTGTCGCGGCACGCGAGCTGTTGCCCTCACAGCCTTTCGCCCTGGCACCTTCGGTGCGCCTGCTCGGGCAGAGCGTTCAGATCGCCGCCAAGATTGGGGCGGATGAACCTGCGTCGTCAGCGTTGGCGTTCGCAATCAGTGGCTTGGATCCTCGCACCAGACTGAATGCACGGATCTACGAAGTCACCCTGCGCCCAGGCACTGCCGGCCCGCAAAGCGTCTTTCTTTTCTTTGACGAGGGCGTGCGCGGAGGGCGCGGAGTGTGTGTGGCAGCCGATGCGAATATGCTGACTGATTAGTTGTGCTCCGCAGCTTTGCTCAGACAATGCGCTGAGTCTTGTCCGCTACTAGATTGCATTCTGCACGCAACCAATACTTGCTCACGCTCCTGCGACCGGAGTCGGGCAAACGCTTGGAACAACTCAAGGTCGCATATGTGCGGAATGCACATGTATGGCCCATTCGCCCTGGCTCAGAGGCCCGTGGTGCTCGTTCGTCGAGCCCGCGGGAGCATCGCTCCTCAAGGAGCGATGACGGCCATTCCCAAGCCCGCGCCTCCCGCGGACGATTGCGCAGCGCTCGCGCTCATCGCGCCCACCCCGTAGGTCGAGATGCCGGTAGCCGCTGCGCCGTCATGTAGAGGTATATGTCCGGTGGGATCAAATGCGATGGCGTTGGGTGACTCCGGCGTGGTTACCGCCGCCGGGGTCATCGCCTTGAGCACGCCGGTCCCTGCAACATCGAACAAATGCAAGTTCAGTTCACTAAAGTTGGCCGTAAAAAGCTTGATCACCGCGCGGTTGAGCGCCAACTGGGATACGCTGTACTCTACAACCGTCCACGGCGGCGACAACGGTGCAAGTGTGTCGCCGTTACGCGCAAACTGGAGCAGAACTGTGGAGACACCTTCCTCATCCTGCATGCGAGAGAAGCGTCGCGTCAACGAAAGCGAGATCGGACGGCCATGCGGGTCGTCAATCCAGGACTTTGAAGAGCTCTGCGTCGTACAGCCTCCAGGACACAGCAAACATCCACTCCCTTTGACCTGAGTGGTCAGATTCCCATTTGGCGGTCACACACACCTGGAGCGGGAGACGGGATTCATTTTCGGGA
>JAYWGD010000168.1:0-2508 GCA_043778435.1 Myxococcales bacterium
AAATGGCTTGATAAATTGCAAGTCTAAGTCGACCCGCTTGTGGAGCTCCAAACCTGCGATGTGCTGATTTCCCGCACCGATCTTTTTGCCGTCCCAAGCGGAGCCCGAACCCACCGTGCCATCCGCTCCGGAATACGTGACCACCGCGGTAGGCTCTTCGTCCATCCACGGGCTCCACTCTTGGGTCTTTTTTAGTTGGCTCACCCAAGGCCATACCTGGCTAGGTGGTGCTGCAATCGTCACGAATCGCACCACCGCGTAGTCCGTTGGCTGAAACGAGGCGACCAGCAACAACAAGGCAACGAGTGAGGCGAGCCCGGCGAGTACGCAGAGGGCAATCTTCATGGTGCGCCGTTGCCTAGCCCGGCTTTGAGGGGGGATTCAACGGCCAAAAGCTCCACCTCGAAGACGAGCGTCGCATTGGGTGGGATCACGCCTCCCGCGCCCTGCGCGCCGTACCCAAGCTCGGCAGGGATCGTGAGCTTGCGTTTGCCGCCCACGCGCATGCCGACAATGCCCATGTCCCAACCCTTGATGACCATGCCCTGACCCAGAATGAAGCCAAAGCCTCCAGCGCCATGATCGCGCGACGCATCGAACTTGGTACCGTCCTTGAGTGTGCCAATGTAGTGTACACGCAACTGGTCACCGCTGCGGGCTTCCTGCCCCGTGCCCACAACGAGGTCGCTCGCGGTCAAACCCATGGGCAGCAGCGATGTTGTTGGAATGGCGACCTGCGCAATGGCAACTGGCGCAGGGGGAGGCGCACTGGCCGGGGCGGGAAGGAGCAAAGGTTTTCGCTTGTAGGACTTGTCTTTGAGCGCGATGTCGATGGCGCCTTTGAAGGCTTCAAACGACTGGGCGCCCGGGACTTCATAGTCGTTGACGAAGGTGTGTGGGGTGCCGTTGATGCCAGCCGCCTTGGCGGCGTCCACGTCGAAAGCAACTGCGCGCTCATGCACGTGCGTGGCGAGTGCTTCTGCAAACGGCGC
Source organism: Myxococcales bacterium (assembly GCA_043778435.1). Lineage (GTDB taxonomy): Bacteria > Myxococcota_A > Polyangia > Polyangiales > Polyangiaceae > JAAFHJ01. The sequence continues at coordinate 993 of JAYWGD010000168.1, forward strand.
CATGTCGCAGCCAAGCTTTTTTGCTTGCGCATTGAGACTCGCTGTCCCAAGGTCGGATGGGGCGGTGAACAAGGCGTCGTGGAACTTCCAGTACGCGGCTTGCCCCTTCTGGCGCAGCACCTCGCGTGCGGCCTCCGCGGCAGGAGCTGCATCCTTGTGAAACGGCAAGGGACTGTCACGCCATACGATGCGCACGTTGTTGCCGTAGGTTTTGCGCACCTTGGCAAGTGTCTCTTCGAGGCGCATGCAAAAGGGGCATTGGTAGTCGCTGAAGACCTGCAAGGTCACCGGTGCGTTGGGGGCGCCCAGAGAGGGGGCTCCCTTGGGCTCGGCAGGGGCGTCTCCTTTTTTTGGCGGGTCCAGCGTGGGAGCAAGCACCTTGCTTGGCATGGCGGGCTTTCCCTTGTCTTCTTGGACGCCAATGCTCGTAAGTGCATCATACAACTTGTTTTGCGCGATGCCGGCCGCAGCCATGGCCTCTGCACGTTTCAGCTCTTCGTCGACCATCTTGACGAACGACTCCAGTGGCTGCGCGCCCGTCAGCTTGTGGCCATTGACAAAGAAGGTGGGGGTACCGTTGGCGCCCAGCTTCGCGGCAAGGGCTTGGTCCGTTTTGATCTGCGCGAGATAGCCTTTGCCTTCGACACTGGCGGCGTCGACCGGCGCTGCGGGCCGCAACAGAAGAGACGCCGCGAGCTTCGTGAGGTCGCTGTCCTCAAGCTGTCGTTGGGTCTCAAAAAGTTGGTCGTGTGCGCGCCAAAATCCGGCGTCACCATTCTGCTTTCGTGAACGCATCGCAAGCATGGCCGCGGGCACTGCGCGACTATGAAAGGGCAGTGGCATATTCTTCCAGACAATCCGCACTTTGTCTCCGTAGGTGGCGCGAATCTTGTCGAGCGTAGGCTCCACTTTCTGGCAATACGGGCACTGAAATTCTGAGAACTCCACGATGGTGACAAGCGCCTTGCCGCTGTCGCCACGCACAGGCGAAGTTCCCACCGGCACCTTGTAAAGTGTTGTGGGCTCCGGGGCATCTTCTTGCTCCGCAATGGGACCAGCCGCGTAGTTTTTTTGGCTCATGGCCACGTACACGGCATCACGTGGGGTGCCCGCAGCGACCTGCGCGCGCGCCTTCACGAGCTCTTCGTCGATGACCTTCTTGAAGGCGTCTGTGGGATGCGCGCCAGTGAGTGAAACTCCATTGATGTAAGATGCAGGTGTTCCTCTCACGCCCAGCTTGGCCGCCAGCGCGTGATCTCCCAATACTTTGTCGGCCCATCGATGATCTTCGAGCCCGGCGCGAAAGGTCGCCATGTCGCGCACTCCCGATTTCTCGGCCCACGCCTTGTAGTTCTCAGTGTTCAGATCTCGCTGCCCTTCGAAGGCGAAATCGTGAAAACGCCAAAATGCCTCATGGCCCGCGAGCGCCAACACCCCCATGCCGGCCTCGGCTGCGGGCTTGGCATGGGGGTGAAAAGGCAGGGGCTCGTTCTTCCAAACGATGCGCAAGTTGTAA
>JAYWGD010000169.1:0-2503 GCA_043778435.1 Myxococcales bacterium
AGAGCTCAATCGCTTTGCCGTACTCGCCAACCTGCTTGTAAGCATAGGCCGAGTTCATTGCGGCTTCGGGAGCCTCGTCGCGACCAGGAGCGGCCGAAAGCGCAGCCTCGTACATGGCTGCAGCCTCACGCCAAAGTGCATCTTTGGCGGCACCGTCTGGCGACTTCTGAGCCTCCTGAAATTTTTGGCGCGCGCGAACGTAGGAGGCCTCTTGCAAGGTCGGGTTGACGATAAGCGCCGACTTTTCACGATCGGTCGCCGATACCGCACAGCCCTGCGTCTTTTCAGCCTCGGCGAGCAAACGAGATTGCTCCACATCACGCTCAATGTTGCTCATTGTGATGAGCTTCTCCCACGCTTTGTAGCCGTAGTCCGACTTGCCGCATTCTCGCTGATACACGGCGACGAAACGCCGACGCGCTTCGGGAAACTGGCCATAAAGGAAAAAGGCCTCGGCACCGTAGAACTCGTAATCCGCAGCACGACCACTCTTGTCCATACGCGCTGGCACGGTCAGGTTGTAATCGTCACGAGCCGCAATGCTGCGAAGCACCTCCGTGGGCACCGGTGACACGACAACTTTTTGTACTTCATCAGCGCCTTCAGGAGCTCCGAGCTCCAGTTTTTCAATCTTTTTGACACCGCCCGTCTGGCCTGCATCACCGTGTTGATACGCCAAATCTCGGTACACATCCGCGAGACTCACCACAAAGTAAGCGGCGTTGTCCAGATAGCGATCATCCTCGTTCGAATCCCGAACGACCAAGGCCGCATCCCGAGCTGCCAACAATTCCTTCTCACTTGGCTCCGGATAATTGGCGGGTTGCAACCGATGAGCAGCCGCCGAGATACGTGCCGTTTGATGCAACGAATCTGCAAGCCAGTAACGGCTCTCGTAGGCGTCTGGTGCATTCGCGTCCTGATCCAAAAACCCCTGCCAACCCGCCGCAGCGAGCTTGTACTCGCTCAAACTGCGTCCCAAAAGATCGATTTGACGATCTTCGTCAGTGGTTTCCGTAGCGGCCGATACCAAGTTGCGACCATTGTTGGTGTGCTGCACCGCCGCTTGCCTGAGTCGGCTTCGCACCATGCGCTCCGCTTTTCGCAGCGCAGACGCATTGTTCTTGTTGGCGGCCGTCCATGGCGTCTGGCCGATGTAGTCCGACAGCTTGGTGCGCGCCGCCAGTGCTCGCATGGTGATCGCCTCGTGCTCGGGTGTACCAGGCTTTTTGCTGATGTTCATCTGGTCGTAGGTATCCGCGATGGCGGCCTGCACCTCAGGAGCCGTCGGGTCTAACGGCCACTTGGAAAGCATCATCTGATAGACTTCGACCGCATTTTGAAACTGGTTGATGGCGCGGTATTCCGCCGAGAGCGCACGATACAGCTCAATCGACCATGTGCGATCTTGCGGAACCAACTTGGCATCCGCCACGCGATCGACGCCGACGTGCAGCTTCTTCTCGGCCACGTCTGTACGCGCCTCGGTTTCCAAAATGTCCGGACGCGGAATATAAGGTTCGTCGGGCTTCGGGCCAACGAAGTCCACATTGGTCAGCGAACCAGCGATGTACGTATAGGCTTCCGAGCGAAAGTCGGCTCCCGGGTCCCCTGTGAGTCGCTCCTGCTCATCGGTGTACTTAAGAAGCTCCACGAACTGGCGTGTCGCCTCCTCATAACGCTGTTGTTTGAACAGAGTCCAAGCGTATTTGTAGAGAGAAACACCGTAAATTGGCGGCTTTTTGACGGCCATCGCGCGCAAATAGGCCGAAGCCGCGCGGTTGAATCCGTAAACGCTTGCAGGCTCGTCACGAACCACACCGGAGCCTTGGTCCAGCTGATCAAATTCCCAGTTGCCGATTTGCCACCAAATCTCGGGAACATAGCGCGGGTCTTCGCCGGCCAAAAGTTCTGGCTGCACCATGGGCTTACAGCTGGTGGGAAACGGATCCAGGTATCGGGTTTCCTCGCCCGCGCCGGAGACGACGCTCTCCGGCCGGTTATTACGGATGCGCCACGTGGACCAATAAGCTTCGTCGTGGTCTTGCGGCATGGGAACGAGCAAGTCGTGTCCCGGACGTTTTGGATCCTGCTTTTTGGGATCGTAGGGATATCTGTTGACACAAACGAGCGCACGCCAAACCTGCTGCGCTTCGTCCAAACGACCCGCGTCGTTGTACGCGTGGCCCAAAAAGTAGTGCACGGATGCTGACTGCTTGTAGCTCGGGTATTCCGCGATGATACGTCGATACAAGTCGATGGCCGGCGAGAGACTGGCCTCTAAATTTTCGGAGCTAGTCTCTCCTGTGCGTGCACGCTCTTCGTAGAGCGCCGCCAAACGGAACATGGCATCTGGAGAAGACTCTGGGTCGGAGCGCCCCGCAGCATAGGTTTTTACAAACTCTTCGAGACGAGCAATCGCCGTATCACGCGCGGTGGCAAGCTCTGCCTTTTCGATATCAATGTTGGCATCCAATGCCGAAAGCGCGAGCTTCTTCTTCGT
>JAYWGD010000170.1:0-2491 GCA_043778435.1 Myxococcales bacterium
TTGCAAAATCCAAGCGATGTGAGAATCTCGCCATCATTCACGATATTCTGCCCCACCGTGGTTACACCCAACTCAAGCACTTCAATCCCCTCAAGCGATTGTCTAACCGTCGGGATAGTGCCATCGTTATCGACGGCGCCGTACCCCACGATCCGAAGCTTTTCCCCGACCGAAACCGGTGTTGCTCGAGGCGTCACCACAGGAACACTCAACGCTTTATTTAGCGTCACCACCGCCAAGTCTCGCCAGCAACCGCTGGCATCCATACTGTCATCCACATCAATCTGCGTGGCATAGACACCCGTCCGTGGACCACCTGGGCTCGCGCCTGTCGCCACGACAAAGAGCTTGGGGTCCTTTGTGTTGGTTGGCGCGACACGAAAATTTAAGTCGTTCACATCGCCAACTTTGCATCCCGTTGGATTGGCGCCCATGGTGGAAACACAATGCCGCGCCGTGAGTATCACGCGCGGGGCCACCACGACCCCTGTACACCTCAGACCGTCGCTCGATTTGTCGTCTCCGAAGATGACCGCGAAGTTGTCTGCCGCCGTCGAAACCACGCCTCCAACCACCATCGCTTGTCCATGGCTTGTTGGCGCTTGCAATCGGTCTGCAGGCTCATCGTTCTTGCTCCCACATCCCAGCAGGCTGAACACGACCGCACTTGCCCGTACTGCACAGATATTGGTGTTCATGCGAATGCGGCTGCAATTGTCATGCCAAGGACCAACCTAGGAAACGACAGCACTTGTTGCGGCGCGGTGGATCCGCGAGGTGCATTTGCTGACGCCATCAGTTAGGGATAAATGCCATGAATGCCAAAGCGGCCACGCGTTATGGATTGGCTGCACAAGCCGTGCTTCTTGTTGCGGCCGCAGTGTTTGCCTTTGGCTATGTCTCCGTCGCAAAGGATTCTGAGCTGCGCCATGGGTGTATCCCGCTATGCTCGATGCGCCCTGCCTATGCGGGCCGCGAGCGCATCGCTCCCGATTTTTCTTTGCCTGCGGTGGGAGGAGGCACGCTCAAGCTGTCGGACTATCGCGGCAAAATTGTGGTGCTCAATTTCTGGACGCAAACCTGCCAGCCCTGCGTCGAAGAGATGCCCGAGCTTGCAGAGTTCGCAGAGATGACGAAGCAGCGCCCCGATGTGGCCTTGCTTACAGTGTCGGCCGACGAGAGTGTGCAGGCCGCGAAGGAGTTTTATTTGGCGCAGTTTGGCAAAGAGCCACCGTTTGTTATTGGTGTGGATCCGAATCGCGAGGTTGTTACCAAAGCCTTTGGCACCACGCTGTTTCCCGAGACGTGGGTGATTGGCAAGGACGGAGCCATCCTCGCCCGCTTCGACGGCAGGCGCGACTGGACGGACGGCGCATTTGTAGAGTACATAGATGCACTACGCACCAATCAGCGGTGTGACGTGCACGTCGCCAAAGGCGTTGTTAGTGGCGTTGGGAAGTCACTCTGCGAGCCGCAATCGGACTGAGCGGCATCGCGGTAGTGGCCGTAGACGGCGATCGCAACGCCAATGCGCGCCCCGCCCGCAGCTCTTCTCGATTGTGAAATGGCTGCGGGTAGCGGCTGGTCCACTGCATGTATGTCGGCAAGTCGACCATTTCGTAGCCTGCTCGGTCAGGCCTTGCGGGGTCAAAGCGATCGGCACGCAGACGTGCCAAAAGTCTCGCCAAAAGTGTGATGGTGGACGGCCTCCAGTCGTGAAGCAACACCACGCCGCCTCGGGCGTTTTGTAGCCGGCGTTCGGCCTCGCCCAGCATCCCATCCACGTCGTCGCGCTCCCAATCTCGAACCTCGACGTTCCAAAGCACCAGCTCCTTGTTGCGCGCCGACAGCCAACTCTGAGCGCTATTGCTCAGCTTGCCATACGGGGGGCGGAACAGCTCCGTGTCGATGCCCGTCACCGCGTGGATGGCGCGCTGCGAGAGATCGACCTGCTCCACAGCCTGCGCGGGAGATAGCGAGGTGAGGTCACGATGCTCATAACCATGGTTGCCGATCTGATGACCTTCCATCACGATGCGACGCGCGATTTGACGGCTCTCCTCGGCACGCGCGTCGTCACCTACCAGGTATTTTCCAATCAAAAAAAATGTGGCGTGAACCTTGTATTGCGCAAGCAATTGCAAAATGCGCGGTGTGTATTCGGGCGACGGGCCATCGTCGAAACTCAAGGTCACCGGTCGGCGGCCATCGTTGCGCGCCAGTGAGGGTCCTTCCGCAAGCAACCACCCACGCTCCGAATCGCAAGACGGATTGAGATCGGGCAATAGGCCTTGTCCCGTACCGGCATGCGCATCGCGCACCACTTTTCGGGCGAGCGCCGGAACGGCACCCGCGCGACCTTCGACCAAAAGTGGCAATCCGTCGCCGCCACGACACGCCAAAACACACGCGTACAGCGCGGCGAGAGCAATGGGATAACGCAGTCGTAAACGCATAAAAAAGGGCCGCCCTTTGCGCATCGTAGCCAGTG
>JAYWGD010000171.1:0-7033 GCA_043778435.1 Myxococcales bacterium
GCACAAAGCTCGGCGCAAAATCGGGAGCGCACGCGCGCCTGGGTGACTCGCGTGTTGGGCATGATTCGCGTCTTGGCGCTCGAGATCAACCGTCGCTTGGCAGCGCGCGATCCGCAGCTGCGCGCTTGGTCGCATCCTCTCGAGCCCGTCTTTTTGTTCGAAGTCGATGAGCTGCACTCCGTCTTGTCCGGGACGCGCCGTGACCTCGCGGGCACGGCGCGCACACGCTACGCACAATACTTGCGTAATACACAGAGACCGGAGCCACCCTCGACTTTCACCGGCGCGCCGCCGCCCGGATGCTTGGTGCCCGACGGAGCGCTTGTGCTGCGGGGGTTTTCGGGTTGTCCTGGTGTGGTGCGAGGCCGTGTTCGGGTGCTTCATCGCGCGGAGGACATGAAGCTGTTCGAGCCCGGCGAGGTATTGGTGGTGCATGCCACAGATGTAGGCTGGACTCCGCTCTTTTTGCTTGCCGCGGCGGTGGTAACTGAGCTTGGGGGCGTGCTTTCGCATGCTGCGATTGTGGCTCGAGAATATGGCGTGCCCACAGTCGTAAATGCTGAAGGTGCCACCCGTGTGCTTCGCACCGGAGATCTTGTGCTGGTCAATGGCGACGAAGGATTTGTGCTGCGCGAAGACGCCGACGTGTGCGAATCGTCATGATGAGACGCACGTCTGTAGCTGCAGAATGCACCCTCTCGCAATGGCTGCAGAAGCACGCAGACCCCTACGCCTTGTCTCAAGGTCGGGTGTTTCTTGAGGAGCAGAGCCGCACGCCTCGCCGCCTTGGGCCAGAACATGCATCGCAGTGGCTGCGCGTGGGTCAAGTGGTGAGAGTCGCCGCGAGCACGAGCGGCGTGCCGCAAAGGCCCGCTCCTGCGCTCGAGATCTTGGATCAGGACAGTGGCCTCGTGGTGCTCAACAAGCCTGCGGGCGTTGCCACCATTCCAGATCAGCACGGGGCCAGCCGAAGCCTGCTTGGCCAGCTGGCGGTTCATCTCTTTGTGCCCATCGACTGCGTGCATCCTACATCTAGGTTAGATCGCGATGTCTCGGGTGTGGTTGTGTTCGCGCTTGATGCGTCGATGCGGCACGCGCTCGCGGAGGCGCGCAATCTCGGTGGCTACAGACGAAGTTACGTGGCGCTCTCCAGTGGGGCGCTCTCGCCCGAGCAAGTGCGAGAAGGAGCATGGGAGGCAAGGATTGGCCGAGGCAAGACGGCCGTTACGCGCGCGGTCGATGGCCCAGGCGCGACGCATGCGCGTAGCCAATTTCGCCATCTGGCCAAGGCAGGTGCGCTTCACGCCTGGAGACTCGAGCCCCAAACCGGGCGAACCCATCAGTTGCGGGTGCACGCGGCGCATGCCGGATTTCCCCTGATTGGCGACGCTCAATACGGCGGGCTCCAGCGGCTGGCGCAACCCGACGGCCGCGTGCGTGCGCCTGGGCGCGTCATGCTTCATGCGCACCGCGTATGTGCGCTGGGTCGCATCTGGGTCGCGCCGCTGCCTGCCATGTTTCAGTTGCTGTGGTCTGAGGATGGGGGAGAAGCTTTTCCGAATCCATTTCTCGACCAGGAGTGAGCGCTTCGTTGCGTGCAGGTGCACACTGGCTCCGCGCCAAAAAAATCGCGAATTTCTTGCGTCCTTCTTCTGGACGAGTTAGCCCCTAGCGCCATGTATGTTGCGCCACGCCTTGTTCGGTCCTTTCAAGCGCTTGCCTTGTTGGCGCCCTACGCCGCTCATGCCCAAGCCCCCGCGGCTGCACCGGCTGGACCTCCGCCAGGCGCCGTGGTTGTAGGGGCTCCCGCCGTTTCACCTGTTGTGGCGATTACGCCTTCGACGGCTGCTCCAGTGGTTGCTGCGCCGGCAGGTCCTCCGCCCGGCGCAGTGGTTGTAGGCGCTCCTGGCGCTCCGGCGTCCGCAGCAACTGCGACGGCCGGTGAGCCGATGCTGGAGCCCGTCGCCAGCGCCCCTTCATCTGCTGCGGCTGCCCTTGCAGCTCCCGTGGCTGACGAAAACGCGGCGGTCAAAGCACAGCGCTTGTTGGGAGACGGCAGCTCAGAGTTCGGTTTGCTTGGTCTTTTGCACACGCTGCACGCCAGCGAGAGTGCTGTGGGTCAGTTTCGCGTTCAGCTTTTGGGCGAGTATATGGACGCACGCTTCTTGTGCACGCCATCGTCGCCTTGTCCCAATCCAGCCACGCGTTTGGGTCCCAATGTCATCGGTGATGGCGTGGTCCACAGCGGCGGAACAATTTCCGTTGGCGCCACGCTTTTGCCTGGGCTCGAAGCCGCGGCTTCGGTGCGCGCATACACGAACACCAACAAAGCGTCGCGTCCGTCCGTGCTGAGCGCCGTGGGCGATTTGTCATTGGGTGCAAAGTACAGCCATCAATTCTCTTCTGCATTTAGTGCGGGTCTTGCGCTTGAAGGCTTTGCCTATGCGGCATCGGGCTCGGTAGGAGCCAATGGCGATGCTATCAGTGCGCGCGCCACGTTAATCGGAACGTATGATTTCCGTCGTGGCGCCACTTCCGTTCCCCTCCGCGTGTCGCTCAACGCGGGCTATTTTTTAGACAACTCGGCGGCTTTGGTGGCCCAGGTGGAGGCCTCGCGTCAGGAGCCGATTTCTCGCGTGGAACGCTTTGGCCTTACAATCAACCGCGCTGATCGTTTGCAGGCCCGACTTGGTGTAGAGGCCTTTATCGCGGATGACTTGGTTCGTCCGTTTGCAGAATTCGGGCTGGACTCGCCGACCAATCGTCAGGATGTGGTGTGCAACCTTCGCAACATCAACAATGAGGGATGTCAGGCTGTCGACGCCGTGACCCCCATGCGCGCAACTTTGGGTTTGCGAGCGCTGCCCTGGAAGCGTGGTCTAAGCTTTCTCGCCGCCGCCGATATCAGCATTGCGGGTCACGACGTCTTCGTGCACGAGCTCGCTCCACAGGCTCCATGGATGGCCTATCTCGGTGCATCGTGGGCGACCGACACCGTCGAGCGCAGCGCGCCTCCTCCTGCTCCAGTTGCACCGGTGATGGTTGTGCGTCCTCGCGCGGTAGGTCAGGTCGTCGACAAGGCGAGCAAAGCGGCGGTCGCCAATGCTGCGGTTCGTTGGAGCAACAAGAGCGATTTGACGGCCATGTTGAGCGATAACAAAGGAGGCTTCCGCACGGCCGAGCTCGACGCCGGTCGCTACACATTTGACGTCACGGCCGAGGGCTTCAAGCCCGGGACTTGCGAAGTCACCTTGGAGTCCAGCAAACCAGAATCGGAGCTCCGCTGCGAACTCGAGTCTCTGCCCAAGTTGGGAAGCATCAAGCTTCGCGTCGTGGACGAGACCGGCGCGGCAGTCACGGGCGCCACGGTGCAGGTCGTGGACGCCGCAGGCAAAAGCCTCGACGGCCTGAAAGAGCTGTACGAAGGCCTCAGTGTAGGCGAAGCCAAACTCAGCGCGTCGGCCGAGGGCTACCTGCCAGCCGAGTCACGAGCAGCCGTGATCGCCGGCCAGAGCGCCCAGGTTTCGCTGAAGCTCATGAAGAAGCGCAATCTGGTCAGCGTCGGCAAAAAAGAGATCAGCATCAAACAACAGGTGCAGTTCGCACTGAACTCGGCCGAGATCTTGCCCGCTTCGGAGGGGCTATTGAGTGAAATCGCCGACGCAATGCGCACGCACACTGAGATCTTGAAACTCGAAATCCAGGGCCATACGGACAATCAAGGTGGGTCAAAACGCAACCTCACGCTCAGCGATGCCCGTGCAGACTCGGTGCGTAGTTGGTTGCAGTCTCACGGTGTGCCTTCCGAGCGCGTGTCGGCAAAGGGGTATGGCGACATGCGTCCTGTGGCGCCGAACGTGACCGCCGGTGGTCGCGCCAAAAACCGCCGTGTCCAGTTCGTGATCCTCGAACGCAAAAACTGACACATCGCTTGTTTGCGTCTCGCACGACACGGGTGAGTGTCGTGCGAGACCTTGGCGCCACGGCGCCAAGGTCTCGAAATATTGCAACCGAGGAGTGCGCCCTGAGCCGAATCGTGTAGGCTGATGCTCCACTCTTTGGGTTGCGTCCCAGACGCCCCAAACGCTAGGAGCACTTCGTGATGACAACCCAAGACCAGACCCCAAAGGCGCCCGTCGCTGAAAAAATGTCCATCGTTGGTGCCCGTTCGGCATACGCAACGCCTGTTGTTTCGCGCTTGGGAAGCATTCGTGAGCTCACGTTGGGGACATCAAACCAGTTTGGCGAGACGGGACTCAGAAACCTTTAATTCGTGTGGCGTGCGTCTTATCGCGCTCACTTTGGGGCGATGGCCGCGGAGGCTGACCAGTCCTCACGGTCTGAGTTTTGTGTGCCTAGGGCATGGGGGAGCATCGAGTTCTCCGCTCCTAGCGTGGTGTCCGGCGGTGTCGTTCGGCTCGGTGTCGGTGATGGAACCGGAACCACTGCGACGGGTTCCGACGCGTGGGCGTGGGCGACGGACGATGCGCTTTGGTTGAGCCGTGGGCCGTTAGGGGGGCGCCCTGTGTATCTTGCGCAGGTGGGATCAAGCTGGTTTGCGGGGACCTCGCTGGATGTCGTCAGGCGGAGCGCCGGGCGAGATGAGCCATGCGATCCCTTTCTGGCGTCGAGGATGACGTGGCTGTATCCCCCGCAATCGAGGCTTTCTCTTTACGAAGGTGTGATCACCTTGGCCCCGCGCGATGTGGTTCGAATCGACGCGCAAGGGCTGCAGTGGATGCGCCGAGAAATGCCCGCGGTCCAGTCGCTGGGTGAGTCCGGACTCAGCGCTGAGCAGTATCTTTGGTCCAATATTGTGGCGGCTGTCGGGCGCGCGCTCGAGGGTGCAAAGCGCCCCGCGTTTATGATCAGCGGCGGTCTCGATTCTAGCGGTGTGATCGCCGCGGCTTCAGAATTGGGAAGGTTGGGCGACGCCTCGGGTTTTCTGCACTGGCAGTTTGATGGCCCCTGTCCTGACTTGCCGTACGTACGTGCGGTCGCTGATCACTTCGGTGTATCCTTGACCCTTCGACCGAGCACTCGTTGGGCCGATGCTTGGCCGGCTGCGCTCACGCTCTCCGGAGAGCCCTTTAGTTTGCTTTCTGGGGCGGGTGAATCCGATAGTCTTCACGCCGCCGTGGCCGCTGGCGCCGACGTGCTGCTGACTGGATTCGGTGGCGACGAGAGCATGGGAGGCCTCGCGCAGGGCGTGATGGCTGACCCCAGCATCCGCACTTCGGCGGCGCTGCTTCGGGTTGCTAAGCTACGCATGTCATGGCCAACGACCGTGCTTGAGCGATGTATGCATTATGCAATACGTCCGTCCTTGCGAGCGCGCTCACCGAAGGCTTTTCGTACGTGGCTTCGCGCGCGATCAGGGGCAGAAATGCTACCTTGGATCGGGGATGCCGCTCGCGATGTCATGCAACGATCCCTTCTGGAAGAGAGTGCGGTCGACGACGATTTGAGCACGCAGGAAGGCCGCTATGCGCGCATGACAGAAACCCCTGCGCTGGCTGCGTTTTCCGAACTGCGCGCGCAGACCGAACGGGACGCCGGGATTTTGCGTCAAGATCCTCTGTTTGACGATCGTCTCGTGGCCGCCGTCGCGAGCATTTCGCCCTATGTTTTGTACAGCGATGACATGCATCGAGGGCTCTATCGACGTTGTCTGACGGGGCGCGTGCCCGCCATGGTCGCGAAGCGGCGCGACAAAGCTTACTTTGAACATGCCAACGGACGCGCGTGGCTTGCGGCCCGTCATAAGCCGGAGTTTGCCGAGATCGCACAGGGCCGCCACTTGGCCGAACGTGGCCTCGTTCAGCAGCGCGCCTTTGTGGACGCGACACGCTTGCTGTGGGACTGCGATGACCCGCGTGAATTGGGACTGAGATTGATCAAGTTTTGGCCAGCCTTTGCGGTCGAGCATTTTTTGAGCCACCGTGGCCGATAGCCTTCGATGGCATGCTGCTGCACACGATGGCAGCGAGGCTCTTTTGCGTATTGGCGAGGACGACGACGCCTATGTTGCGGAGTGGCCTGGAAGGCTGCTGCAGCGCATTGACAAGAAGACGGGGTTGTCCATATTGCGTTGGCGGGAAGACTTGCCAGAGCGCGCGCGAGCCAAATTTTTGGCAGGGCCTGTGGTGGCATTTGAGCGTCATGTGCGAGGCGAGCTGAGCTTTCATGCGGGCGCGATGTCTCTATTCGGGATGGCGGTTTGCGTGCTTGGGACCAGTGGGGCAGGGAAGTCTACATGCGTGTATGACGCATGCATGCGTGGCCCGTGGACGTTTGTGGCAGACGATGTTGCACACGTCGACATGCCAGGCGATCGCGCAGAGATTCAGAGCACGGAAAGCGTGTTGGCGCTCACGCCGCAAAGCCGGTTGCACTTTGGCATGCTCATTGAAGGCTATGGAAAAGAGCTCTTGGATGCGCCTCGTGGCGCACCTCGCGCGCATGTCGCGGCGTTGGTTGAACTTCAATTCGAGGACGCTCTCTCTACGCCTCGCATTGAGGTGCTTAGAGGCCTTCAAGCTGTCGCAGCACTTATGAACAGTCAGGTGCGGCTCGTATTAAGCTCAGCCTTGGTGCATGCTCGGGACATGGATGCTTTGGAGCGTTTGCTCGCGCGCGTGCAGGTGTTGCGGCTCGTCAGGCCTCGTTCGTTGGAGCGGATGGCCGAGGCCGAGGAGCTCCTGGCGGCGTGGCTTCAGCAGCATGGCGCACGTGCTCCGCAGGGAACAGCCGAGTCATGACGCCACGCTATCTTCTACCGGCGCATGTATTTCAACGAGGCTTCGCAGAAGAACGCGTGTTGCTCGACATGCAGTCGGGGGATTATTTTGCGCTGAATGCTAGCGGTGCGTGGATGCTTGACGCACTCTTGGAAGGTGATTCACTAGAGCGCGTTGCGGAGCGAACCTCGGAGCAGTTCGAGGTCGAGCTGAAGCAGGCCGAAAGCGATTTGCTCGCGTTGATCGAAGACATGAGCGCCCGAGGGCTCCTAATCAGTATCTCGGTGCAATCA
>JAYWGD010000172.1:0-2475 GCA_043778435.1 Myxococcales bacterium
CGGGGGCACTGCGTAGACTCAAGTTTGAGCTCACAGAAAGCAGCGCGAGATGGTTCATCGTTGCGAGCCTGCCTGTGATTGCGTTGCTCGATTGGATCACGACATCAGAACTGAGCCTGTCGTTTCTCTACCTTGGGCCCATTCTCCTCGCGGTGTGGACACAGCCCCGGGTGGTGAGTATCGCCATAAAAATCATCTCTGTGTTGTTGTGCTTTTTTGTCGACCAGCTGGACCACGTTCACCCGAACCATCCCATCTTTGTCGTCGGCAATGCGATTACTCGTCTCATCTTCTTTGTCGTCGCGGCATCGGTCACCTGGCGCCTTCGGCATGCCTATGAGCAGCTCGCAGAGGCCGGACGAACGGACGCGCTGACGGGGTTGCTAAACAGACGGGGATTTGACGACATTGCAGAGCGCGAGCGCCGTATCGCCCAACGAACCGGACGCCCACTTACCCTAGCAATGATTGACCTCGACAAGTTCAAACACGTAAACGACACCCAAGGCCATGCCGAGGGAGACGCCGTTTTACGCCTGGTGGCGCGGCTGTTGGGCGGCGTACGCGCAGCAGATGTCGTCGCACGCCTTGGTGGCGACGAGTTCTGCGTCCTCTTGCCTGAAACGGATGACAAGGCAGCAGCAGTGCTTCTTGAACGCCTACGAGCCGACACCGAGCTCGCACTAAAGACCCACGGATGGCCCGTCACGCTGAGCATTGGAGCCATCAGCTTTGTGGCGCCAATGCCACGCGATGTCGAAAGCATGCTCGCAGAAGCAGATGCCAAAATGTACCACCACAAGCACAGCAAACACCCGCGCGCGACCTAGTCGCAAGCTCCCCCGCAAGCGACGAAGTCGCAAGCCCTCTCCGCAAGCGACATAGTCGCAAGCTCCCCCGCAAGCGGCATAGTCGCGAGCCCTCTCCGCAAGCGACACAATCGCGAGCCTACACAACCAGATCTGAGTGAGAAACGGACGAGGCGCCGCACTCGCTAGGGCGCCGGGGCGCGCCGGCTACGCTTTGGTTGCTCAGCGCCCCGGCAACCGACGCGATGCGGATGCCTCGTCCGTTTCTACCGGGCGCAGCGGCCGCCTATGGCCGAGTAGTTGCGCCACACCGGACCCCAGAATCGGCTGGTGTTTCGCAAATTGTGGCCACCGTAGGTGCCTTGCCACGAAGAGCCTCGCGCGATGCGCTTTCCATCGGACGCCGCAAGCGCGTCCGTCCATTCGTCGGCTTCGTTCTTCAAGCTACCATCCGCGTTGACCATGCTCGCCGTACGCCACTGGCTCGGCACAGCACCAGGTTGCGAAGGAGGATTGGGGTAGTTGACGTTGGCGCAATCAGTGCATGGTGCACCCACATTGGATCCTCCGGCTGTGGCGTCCATCGTCCATTCGATGAGGTTCCCGCCCAGGTCCGCATGACCGTAGCGGCCCCTATCCAGCGACGTTCCTACGGCTGCGATGGCGCGTGGGCCCTGTTGGTTCCAATAGGGGCTGCCACCGGGGAAGGTGTAGATCGGATAGCCGTTTGCGCCGTCACCTACCACCGTAAGACCCGTGACCACGTAAGGCTTTCCGCCCGCGCCAAACAAGCGACGGAAATTCGGATCGTCGGGCCCAGAGATGTCGACCTCAAGCAAGTTGTTGGGCAAGGCGCCAGTCACGTACGCGCTGGTCCACGGGTAGCTACGCTGTTGACTGCCGCCCATAGCGGCAAAGCTCCACTCGGCATCGGTTGGCAAGCGCCCCCCATCCCATGCGCAGAACGCGGCGAGGGTGTACCAATCAATGCATCCTACAGGCTTATTCTCGGAGCTCTCTGGGTTGCTGGCCGGATTGGCCTTGCCGCCAGCACCATTGGCCAGAATCCATGTGGGCGCGCCCCACCACGAGTAGTCTACGCGGCCCGAATCAATGCCCCCACCGCCCACGCAAGACTCGGTGAGGCGCGTTTCGACCTCGGCTTGGCTCCCCGCCAAACGACTGGTAAAACTGCTACGCCAGCCGCTTCCGGAGATAAGCGGGTGGGCGCCAGCGCCCGTCGGAGGAGCATTCCCGCGGGGGTTCCATCCTACAGCTTGCATATACGAGCGCAATCGGCCCACGGTGACTTCGAAGGTGTCGAGCTTGAATGCCGACACCGTCGCTGGACTGTCGCTGATGCTTCCGTCGCTGAGCTCATACTGGCGCTTAAAGGAGCCACCGGGAACGGACGCGGCGGCGCAGCACCACTCGTTTTTTCCGGCACCACACTTGTTGTCGGCACCGGGCGATCCTGTGCAGCTGCGTGCGGGGACACACTTGTTTTTGAATGGCCCCAACTTCTGGCAAACGGCAGAGCTGCAATCTGCATCGATTGTGCAAGCGGCGCTTAGCGCGCATTTGCTTGGCTTGGCTGCGCCGCAAGTTACCAGGGTCTCCTGGCCCTCGTCGATTTGGAGCTCTTGTGTTTCAGGCGAGCGCGTGG
>JAYWGD010000173.1:0-2471 GCA_043778435.1 Myxococcales bacterium
GCCCCGAAGAAGTAGCCGATGCCGACCACGATCTTGTACCTGACAGCCAAGACCTGTGCCCCACCAAGCCCGAAACGTGGAACGGCAATAAGGACACCGACGGCTGCCCTGATGCTGGCGCCGTGCCGATTTGGTGGGACTTTGCGGGCGATGATCCTGGCTTCGCAGGATTCAATTCATCGTCGCGCGACGTCGCAAAAATACGGCTCGCGTTGCGTGCAATGGCATCTCGAATTCGACAAGATGCGCACCTCGGCGCTGCAACCCTCCGGGATACGTCACCACCAGGTGAAAGTAGCGCCCGTAGCCTAAACGCCGTTGCACGAGAGCTCTCGCTCCTTGCGCGCTTTCATGTAGAGGCCAATAGCGAACGCCTTCAATATGGCCCACCAAAGCGCAGCAGCAACCGTCTGCTATTGGTTTTCGCTCACCTCGACCCGAACCACCACGACTAGGCTTGGAGCCAAACATGACGACCCCCGCAAACTTCGAAACCGAACTCAAGCGCCTGTCCGAGATTGTCGAACAGCTTGAAAAAGGTGACTTGCCGCTCGAGCAATCGTTGGTGCTTTTTGAGGAGGGCGTGAAGCTTACGCGTGCGGCACAGCTTCGACTTGATGGCGCGCAGAAGCGCATCGACGAGTTGCTCAAAGTGGATGCAAATGGCGAAGTGCACTCTACACCTTTCTCCACGGACGAAGGCGCATGAGAGAGCAAGCGACCACTCTCTACATCGAGCGACGCGCGGGGCCCTCCGGCTGGGTCCTCGCAGCCGTTGTTTTTTGCTGCTTCGTGACGGGATTTGCGTTGCCGCGACTGCTTGGCGGTCGTAGCAAAAGCTCGCCAGGAGCAGAGGCCATCGCGGCCGCGGTGCAGCCCACGAGGATCCCTGCTCCAGTCCAGGCAACGGCAACGGCGCTTGTGCAGCCCGCAGCCGCACAAGCGCCCGCAGCAGCGGCCATGATTGCCCCTCCGCCCATACCTGTTGCGCCCGTGGCCGACGTGCCGCGTGCATCAGCACTGCAGGCCCCCGCCCTAGTGCCCGCCGCCGCCGCGACAGCAAAGAGCGATACGGCCTCCACACTTTATGAACGCACCTTGGTGCGACAAAGCGCGCCAGAAGGCGAGATTATTGCGCGTATCCCCATGGGCACCGAAGTGCACATCGTGGAGCGCCTAAACAATTGGTACCACGTCAAATACGGTACCAACAAAGAGGGCTGGATTTACCGAAAATCAATCGGAAAGTAGTTGTCGTGAATTGACACGCTGCCCTATTTCGGGCGAGTTGACGACCATGGCGAATCACTTTTCCAGTCTAGGTTTCCGTGTCCGTGACGAAGAGACCTTCACCGACTTTGTAGAGCTCGCCATGAAGCACGCGAGCTCGCCCAAGAAGAAGGGGATGCGCGCCCTTTGCTGGGAGCCTTTGCCAGGCCTCGAGGTGTGGATGCAAGCCGACAGCGGCGGCGAAGTGGTTTCGTGCAATATACATTATTTTGGCCGCACCCGTATCAAGGGTCGAGTGTCAGGCCATCTGCGTGCCGAAGAGCAAGAGCTCGATGGCGCTTTGCACCTGGAAGTGAATCCTGATGCAGAGTCATTCGACTACCCTCTGATTGTCGACATTCCCAACTTTGCCACGGTGATCCATCGTGCCGATTTGGGCAAGCAGATCACGATGCAGATCACGGCGTTTTCTCACGGAATGGAGGTCTATGCCGGTGAGGCTGCGTTCTTGGCGTCGCAAACCGACGACGTAAAGCTAGATGCAAAATCACTGGTCCCCACGGGCGCATTTCATGAAGAAGGTCCCCGCCCCGAGGCCATGATCACAGGCGAAATTTTGTCGGCCGAAGAGATCAAAAACCCAGTTACGGGCGACTCATTTTGGCACCTAGAGGTGCAGACCTTTGGAGGCTGTTTCGATGTGGTCGCCGACCCAGACCTTGTAGACGGCACACCGGTCGCGGGTGCAACGCTGCACGGCTCATTTTGGATGAGCGCACGCATCCCCGACGACAACTGATTGCCCGTAAGGCAAAGCATGAGACGCACGGCAGCGTACCGCCTTGTCGATAAATCCTTCGGGCGTCCTGGTTTTGTTGGAAGAACCTTGCGCGCGCGCAGTCCAGTGTCAGGCTTAGCGGATGCGTCTCACCTTCTTCGCATCCACCTTGTTGTTCGCGGCCTTCGGCGGTGGCTGTGCCCATTCGGCCATCTCGCCTGTTGCGCCGATTCCTGTGGCAGCGCAGCCAATGACGGACTTGGACGCGGAGCAACCGGATGCTCCAGTCAAGGTGGACCGCCCGGAGCGTGCACGCCTGCTGGCCCAAAAGCTCAACGCCATGGGCCTGCAAGCCACCATGGACAAGGACGATGATGTCGTGTTCCGCTCGGGTACGCAGAGCTACATGCTCAGCACCGAGAAGCCCCACTTCTTTCGTCTTGAACGCCCTACGAAGTGGTCG
>JAYWGD010000174.1:0-6961 GCA_043778435.1 Myxococcales bacterium
CGAAGCATAGAGACAAGGTGTTGCGGTGGGGTAGCCAAGTGGCCAGGCACCGGTTTGCAAAACCGGCATACGTGGGTTCAAATCCCATCCTCACCTCCAACGACAAAGCCCACAGTGCAATGCACTCTGGGCTTTGTCGTTGGAGGTGATTCCGCTCAGAATGTGTAGCTGGCGTTCACGTTCAGCAGACTCACATTCGACGAGTACTCTCCGGCGGCCGAGGGCCCGGACGATGCACCTCGCCACTTGGTTTGCTGTGCTTCGGCGGCGCTGATGCTCACAGGGAGAAAATACAGGTATGTGTAGCTTGCACCAATACGCACATGCTCGCTCATGGTGTACCAACCACCCAACGTTCCGTAGAGCCGAACGGAATCAATCGTCGATGCATCCATCGTGTCTTTGCCCACAGCCGGGGTTGACATCGCGGCGGACGCATGGAGCGAGACTTGGTCGTTCAAGGCCTGCACACCTCCAACGCGCAAGCCCACGGCATCCTTCCAGCGACGCGGGACATTGGCCACGATGTTGGTGCCTCCAGAGGCGTCCGAGCCATTGGCGTTGAGGTTACAGCTCTTGCCTTCGTAGACCACGCATTGGTCCTTAAACACCGACCAGCGCGTGAACGAGGTATCGAACCGCAATTGCGTTTTGGTCGATGCTTGCCACGTTCCGCCGAGGCGCACGATATCCGGGTAGGTCTGCAGAAAGTCCACGTTGGTGGTGGTGGGATTAAGCGCGCCAACGGCTGCCTCAAGCTTGCCGTTCATGCGCGTCTCGCCAAAGCCTGGTTGCGAAGTATACGACAGGCCCACATTCACCTTGTCCGAAGGAACCCAGTACACGCCCAGCGCCGCCGCAAGATTGAAGCCGCTCGCATCCAATGTTGTCCGGCCCTCTTTGGTCGTGCCCTTCATCGTGGCGGTGTCCTCCGAAGCATCGGTGTTGCGCGCACGGACGGTGTGAATGCTGTGCAAGACGGCGCTTACGCTGGCACCCAGCGAGAGCTTGCCGCCTGCCAGCGAATAGGAGAGCGCTGCCGTGTTGTAGAGTGCACGGAGTGAGCCTTCGATGTTGTGCCAGCGCTGAGGCCCGTCCTCCGCTCCGGGCACCCCCTTGCCATCCACCTTGCTCCACGACGACGAGCCGCCGAACGGCACGTAGCTCGCAAAGCCGCCGTGCAGTGCGCTACCACCAAAGTCCGTCGCGATGCCCACAAAAGGCAACACCGACAAGCCAGTGAGCTTGCCCTCACCCGTGTTTGCGCCCACGCACGCAGCATCCGCCGCACACTCCGCCGACAAGGCCGCCGGTGTGCGTGTATACTTCACGTTTCTCAGTACGAGCGTGCCATCGAGTGTGATTTTTGTGCCCTTCACGCCGCCCAACGCCGCCGGGTTGTAATAGACGGCAAAGGGGTTTGCCATGGCCGGCGTGCCGTCATCGGCACCAAAACGCGCAGCCAGATAGCCGCTCGCGTGCGCAGACTGCGCGAACAAAGAGGCGGCAAACACAACTCCAACAACCGGTAGAAAAGTACGCATGGCGGCAGAGCCTATCGAGTGGCACGCAAAGCTCGCAACAGAAAAGGATGCATTCCACACATAACGCGCCGCGTCGCAAGCGTCGAATTTCACTGCCTGCAGACTTGCACTCGCGCACGCAGGCCCCGCATGCTTCCGGGCATGAAAAACCTATCCGCACTGACCCTCGGGTCCTTGGCTGTTCTCGTCGTCGCCGCCTGCAGCAGCACCGAATCCACCACCCCAGCGCCAGCCGCGAAAGACGGTGGCGTAGCCCAAGATGGCGGCACCGAGCCCGCGTTTACGCACATCGCTTATTGCCTCACGTCAGGTCCGGTAAACCCCTCGAATGACTACCTCAAGGCCCATCGCTTCGCTGTCAAGGCAAGCCGCGGCGGCACCACCGCTGCCCCAACCATTACTTTGGCGCTCTCCTTTCTCAAAACAGGAAAAAACCAGGCGGAACGGGGTGACCCAACCATCCACGCCAACAACCTGACGACTGAAAACGTGGTTGCCGGCGCCCCCGTCAACATCCCAAACCTGCCCTTGGCAGCAGACGGATCGTTTGTGTTCAACTCGCCGGTCGACATCGACATCCCCGGCGCTGGCAATCCTTTGTCGGGCACCGATGTTTCGCTTGGCACCTTGGTCCTCAAGGGCAAGTTCGAGGCGAAGCCCCGCTTCTTCGGGGGCTTTACCGCAAAGATCACCAAGGCCGCTGCGGGTGTAGGCGCACCGGTGACTGCAAACTGCATCTTTGATGCCGCAGCGATGGGGGATCAGCTCAAGGCTCCGCTCAAGGAAGAGTACCTCGCTCCAGCATCGGCCACCGACGCCGGCACCAGCGACGCGAACTGAAGTCGCGACAACGCTGCTCCCCCATCTCGGCCCTGGCCGAGATGGGGGTTTGCTTTTTGTGCATCTGTGGCATGGTGGTTGGCATGAAGCTGTCGCCTTGTTCGCTGTCCGTTGTGCTCGTTGCCCTGATTGTCGCAGCCTGCGGAGGCACCTCCTCCACGCCTACGCCCACGGCCGCCGCGACCGGCGCCCATCAGCCTTACACACACGTGGCGTCGTGCCTCACGGCGCTGGCCTTGGGCTCGCCGCAAAACGCGCACCGCTTTGCCGTGGCCGTCTTGCCCAATGCCGACCGTACACAACTCACGCTTGAGATGACGCCAGTGCGGGTCAAAGCGCCTACCCTCATTGATGCCGATGTGCTCGGCGATCTCATCACCCTCGCCGACATCCCCGTGAGCAAGTCTGGCCTTTTTAGCTACAGCTCCCCTGCCGGCTCCAATCTTCAAATCCCCGGCGATGCCAACCCACTGTCGGGCGCGCGCATCATTTTGGAAAAGCTGGACATGAGCGGCAAGCTCGATACCTCCGCGCCGCGATTTTGCGGCAGCTTTGTGGCCAAGATCATCGAGCCCGTGACGCTCAAAGGCAACGACATCAGCGCCGTTTGCGTGTTCGAGCAAAAGACGCTTGGCAGTGCATTGCCGGTGCTCACCAATGCCGACTTCGATGCCTGCTCGGGAAGCAAATAAGAGAGGCCAACGATGAGGCGAGCGCCCGTTGTGATGCTTGTAGGTATCGCCATCTCATGTGCGGTGGCGGCATGCGTCGGTGCACCGGCAACGCTCGCGAGCCCTCTCAGCTCAAACGCCGACGCAGGGGCCAAGCGAAAGACGGATGGCGCTCCGCCCACCTCCCCTGATGCCAAAGCCGGAGATACCTCTTCGCCCGCGCCGCTCGTTCCCGATGCGGGGAGGCCTGATCCCCAAGTGCGGGCGTACTCTGCCCCCACGGTGCTGCAGCTGCAAGACATCCTGCTGAAGGAAGAGTCGCTCGAGATCACCGAGCCTTGGTTCGGTGTGTCGAAGGAACTGTATTTTCGATCGGGTGAAGCGTTGGCGCAAGAGAACTTTAACGTTACTTGCAACTGGGCTGAGGGAGTTTGCCGCGCGGGTGGCAAACAACAAGTTCTGTCAAGCAGCGAGGATGAGGTTGTCCGTCCATGTACACTCGGAACGGCGGCATCATCGCCGCTCACTCCGTTTCAACGCGGCCCCATGCTCTACGGCCAACAGGGCGACTTACTCGTGCTCTCCGGAAAAAGCAAAACGCGCACAGTGTTAGAAAATGCAGAGTTTGCTTACGTTTTCGCGGGCACTTCCGACTTTTCCGCCGTCACAGGAAACCATCTCAAGCTATTCCGCTATAAGTCTGGCTCGGATGGCACCAAACCTAGCACCACCGAGCTCAGCGACTTTGGTCCCTTTGCAGGCAGCTATCATGCGATGGACAACGCCTCCGATCCGACGATTGCAGTCTACACCAATGCTGCAGGCCAAGCCGCAGCACGCACGAGGAGCAACGGCGCTTGGACGGATGCACCCGCCATTGTGGCGCATTTAAAAAATCTGCAAGATGCACGCATGACTTGGATGTCTACAGACAGCACACGCATTGTCTTCTCGGCCAAAGAGCCCGGCAGTACACGCGCACAGATGTATACGGCCACGCGTTAATGCCAGGTCTTCGGGGTTTGATTTTCGCCTTGCCGTGGATGGTGCTGGCATGGCGAAATGTTGGTGAAAATCCTAGTGCAGCCTGGGGCTACGGTTGGGTGCTTTGGTCCTGGCTGTTCTGGTCGCGCCTGCCGCGTGTCGTGGGCCCCTTGTTGCGGCACTTCTTGGCTGCCGTTTCAGCATGCCTTTTGCTCGTTGAGCTAGGTGTGCAAAAGCACTACGGCGCGTGGCTCGATGCGCGCATGCTGCACGCCGCACTCGAAGCATGGGGCGATCTGAAAAGCGCGCTCGTCGCTATGGCGCCGATGTTTGGTGTTGCCGCGCTGCTGCTCAGCATTTTCTTCTCTGCGCTGTTGCGAGGAGTCCCGCTTAGCGCGTCGCCGCTCCGCACCAGCGGCTCCGTGCTGTTGCTCTCTCTTTTTGCCGCGCGTTTTGGTGCGCACGCGGCGCCCGATGCACGGCTTGTGCGCGCGGCCACCACATGGCGCGAGTTTGGCAAACATGCACTTGGCGGCACCAGTGCACTGGCGGATGTCCCGATGCCAGCATTGGCGCAAGGCGCGCGCGCCCTGCCTCACGTGCTTCTGATCATCACAGAAAGCATTCGCGCTGTAGATGCGTGCATAGCGCACGGGATGCCTTGCCAAACACAACGCGAGATCGATAGCGAAATGTCAGAACGCATCGGCTTCTCTCAGGGCTATTCACTTGCAAGCTACACGCTTGTTTCGGTGGCCACATTGCTTGAGGGTCGTGTCCCCACGCAGCAAACGCGACCTCCGCAATTGTTCGACTATTTGATGCACGTGAAGGGGCGTCCCATCAGCGTGGCCTACTTTGGAACGCATGCCGCAGAGGTGCTCTCCCGCCCGAAGGATGCGCTCACCATCGAATCCTTCGCAAGCCTCGAGAACTTTCATACCGGAAGCATCGACGACGAGGATCTGCTCTTGTCAGAAGCCAACGATGAAAAACTCATCCCACTTGTTCAAAACCACGCGCTTGCGCACAAGGGCAAACCCAGCTTCACGGTCGTTCACTTTTCTGGGACTCATGCGCCCTACTATGTGAACGATGAAATCACGCCGTTTGCTCCGTGGACTCACAGTGCCAACTGGTCGACGCTGGTGCCTCTGCACAACGCCTACAAGAACTCCATCGCGATGCAGAGCCGCACCACAGCCGCCCTGCTGCAAGCCTTCAAAGCCGCCCATAAGGATGAGCCTTGGGCAATCATTTACACAAGCGATCATGGCGAAGCATTTGGTGAGCACCACGCCATTCATCACGGCCAGAACGCCTACGACGAGCAGACCCATGTGCCCTTCTGGTTCGCGCACGGCAATGGTGCGTTGAGCGCCGCGAGCGCCAACAACGTACTGGTCTACAGCAAAAAAGTCGTGACCCACGCGGACGTCACGCCGACCATTCTCGACTTGTACGGGCTTCTGGATTCGCTCCCATGGGCGCGCGAGCGCGCGACATTTCAGGGCCGCTCGTGGCTTCGTGCAGCACGACCGTTGGGATTGCTCCCGCTCACAAGTTGTACGCCGCTGTTCACGTGTCCGCTGGCCAACTGGGGCGTGATGTCCGAAGAACTCAAGCTGTTCGCGCAGCCCTGGGACAGCACATGGCGCTGCGTTGCGTTGGGCACAGATGCAGAGTTGCCCTCCGCCGCATGCGATGCACTACGCGCCACATCGCGTGCATGGTACCCGCAATTGCCAAACGGCAAACCCAACATGCATGCAGAGCACACGCACTAAAAAGAAACGACGGCGTCTTTTCCTGCACGCAGAATCACGTCTCGGCGGGCGCCCGTCGCATCCTGAACCACTGTCAGCACGAGCGTGCCCTGGCTCATCGGAACTTGCAAAGCTCTCCCTGTGCGCAGCACCAAGTTCGGGAGCTCAACGGCGCTGTAGCCCAAGTTGGGATCGCCCTCCACACGCAGCATGGCGTGACGCACGGCGAGCCGCACCTCACCCAAAACATCCTGCATTCCGGCAGCGACCTTGCGCGTGCTGGGCGAGCACATGTCTTGCACACAGCTGTATTTAAGCTCGTGATTCCCGGAGGTCAGCGGCAAGGACTCCCCCGCGCGAACCGGGATCGCTTGTGCGCCATCGACGGAGAGCAGCACTCCCGCATTGGGGTACACAGAACCAAAACGTAGCTGACGCGCGATGCCTTGCGCCCCACTCTCCGCACGGCGACTCGATGCCGGATTGTTCAGCGCTTGCTCGCGCACCAACGGCATCGTAGCCACTCCCTGAAGCGCGCCGGCATTCTCCGTCACGAGGTTCTCACGCAGTGGCGCAACAGCCAGCTCTGGGAGCCAAGCACCGCGCCATGCCTGCCGTGCACGAACCCCGCCGATTCCGAATGCCACAACGGCAAGCAGCCCGAGCAATGCGCGCACCAAGCGCCCTGCCAGCTTTGCTTTCGAATGAGAACGAGCGAGCACCTGGACCACGGACATCACGCCCAGATCCGAGGGTGCAAGGGCGGCCGCTCGGTTGATGTCCTGGGCCGCCGCAACGTAGTCGCGCGCTCGATGGTGTCTCATGCCGCGTTCACAAAGAGCCCCGACGATGCGTGCATTATGCACTATCGTGAACCCGCAAGGGTCGGCAAGGTACGCTGCTAGCTCTGGCAGGTCCGCTTGTCCTACACCCTTGCACTCTGCACGAATTGCATCTGCGAACGCCGAGGCCGTCGCAAAGCGCTGCTCCGGATCACGAAAAAGTGCACGCTGCACCAACGTGGCCCAGCGCTGCCCCACGCTCGGAGCAACCACGTCCGCGGGCTCAAACACGCCCGTCAAAATTCGATGCAGTGATTGCGCGGGGCTAGCACCTCGAAATGGCAGCTCCCCCGTGAGCAATTCATACAGCAAAA
>JAYWGD010000175.1:0-2464 GCA_043778435.1 Myxococcales bacterium
CGATGCGATCGCGTGGCCGGCGTGGCTCTTGAGGCCGGGGTAGTAGACCTTATCTACACCACTGTGCAATTCGAGGTGCGCGGCCAAGGTACTTGCCGTTTGCACGTGACGGTCCATGCGCACGGCAAGGGTTTTGAGTCCGCGCAAAACCAAGTAGCAATCGAAAGGGCTAGGCACGGCGCCGGCGGCCTTTTGCACAAAGTGCAATCGCTCAGCGAGCGCGCCGTCACTGGTCATCACCGCGCCGCCCACGACGTCGCTGTGGCCATTGAGGTATTTTGTTGTAGAGTGCACTGACATCGTTGCGCCAAGTGCAAGTGGCGACTGAAGCATGGGCGTCGCAAAGGTGTTGTCTACTGCGAGCATCACGCCGGCGGCTTTGGCCACCGCGGCAACGGCTGCGATGTCGAACACCTTGAGCATGGGGTTGCTCGGAGTTTCCATCCAGATCATCCGGGTATTGGGCTTGATTGCAGCGGCCACTGCGCTCGCGTCGGACATGTCCATGAACGTCGCGTCGATTCCAAACTGCTTCACCACCTTGTCGAAGATGCGGAAGGTGCCGCCGTAAACGTCGTCGCCCACAAGCACGTGATCCCCCGACTTGAGAGTAAGCAAAATGCTGGTGGTCGCCGCGCAGCCGCTCGCAAACGCAATGGCATGGGTTCCGCCCTCAAGCGCCGCCAAGCAGCGCTCTAAGGTGTCGCGCGTGGGGTTGCCAGCGCGCGAATAGTCCCAGGTCTCGTACTCGCCAGGCCCTGCTTGCACGAAGGTGGACGAGAGAACGATGGGCGTCATCACGGCTCCCGAAGCGGCGTCAGGCACTTGGCCTGCGTGGATGCAAAGAGTCTCGGGGAGTGAACCTGCGGGTGCGGACATAGGTCGCCTGGCTAGCACATTCTTGTGCAGGTTTGGCGATGTTGGAGGCATGGAGTGGGCTCGACGCTCTCCTAGGTCTTCAGGCCCTGAATCATCGCGCGCATCCAACGATGTCCGGGGTCGTTGTGGTGGCGCGGATGCCACACGAGACTCATCGAAAATCCTGGGACAGAGAGCGGCAACGGCAAAATTCTAAGCGGCAGGTAGGCAGCAACAGAACGCGCCACGCGCTCCGCAAGCGTGATGATCAAGTCGGAGTGGGCCACGACATGCGGAGCCACCAAGAAGTGAGGCACCATCAACGACACATGGCGCTCGAGCCCTCGCGCGGCAAGTGCATCATCCACAAATCCCCCCTTTTCCCCTCTGGGCGCGATCAGTGCATGATGCAACTCTGTGTACACTTTGAGCGTCAATCGCGTGCGTACCCGCGGGTGATCGCGTCGGACCATACACACGAAGCGCTCGTCGAAAAGCACCGCCCGGTGCATTCCTTTCAATTTTTTGGCGACCATCTCAGGCACAGCCAGAAAGTCGATATCTTCCCGCTCAAGCCACTCTGCCGATGGCGTCGCCCCCGCATCTATAGCCCCAATGGCAACGTTTGGCGCCTGCGTCTCGAGCTCGGAGACAAGCCGCGGGAACAAGACAAATTGCGCATAGTCCGAAGTCGCGAGCCTGAAGACTCGTGCAGAGCGCATGGGATCAAACGTTTGCTGCAAAGACAGCGCTCGCTGCAATCCGGCGAGCGATTGCGCAAGCGGCTGCATCAACGCCAGAGCGCGCTCCGTGGGCACAAGTCCTGACGGAGAGCGGACCAAAAGTGGGTCCTCCAAGAGCGCACGCAATCGCGCGAGTGCATGGCTGGTGGCCGATTGTGAGAGCCCCACGCGTCGGGCTGCACGGGTGACCGAACGCTCACGCAGGAGCGCATCCAAGACAACAAGCTGATTGAGGTCCACGGAGGAGAGATGCATCGTATGCATAATGTGCATGCTTATCATGCGTTCGACCGCGACATGGTCCGCACCTACGGTTATCTTCTTCCAACAGAAAGGGAACCCCATGTACGTCATCGCAGGAGTGAGCGGAAACACCGGTAGAGTGGTTGCAGATACGCTTTTAGCCAAAGGCGAAAAAGTTCGCGTGATTGTGCGCGACGCAGCCAAAGCGAGCGATTTTGCAGCCCGCGGCGCCGAGGTCGCGATTGCCGATCTCAACGACGAGGCCGCGATGACCAAAGCGCTGCAAGGCGCCAAGGGCGCATATCTGCTCATCCCTCCCAACACAGGCGCGACCCACTTTCGCGCCTACCAGCAAGAGATGGCGCAGGCTCTTTGCGCGGCCGTGCGCCAGAGCGCTGTGCCGCATGTCGTTTTCTTGTCTTCGATAGGCGCCGACAAGGAGTCCGGCACAGGACCGATTGCAGGCCTCTATGACGCCGAGCGTTTGTTCTCCGCAATCCCCACGACCAAAACGCAGTTTATACGCGCGGCCTACTTTATGGAGAACATTGGCGGCTCGCTCGCCGCACTTGCTCACGGCGTGTACCCGAGCTTTTCCCCTGCCGCTTTTGGCATTCCAA
>JAYWGD010000176.1:0-2459 GCA_043778435.1 Myxococcales bacterium
GCCGATCGCGGCATGAGCTTTAGGCACGATGGTCCCATCGACATGCGCATGGATCGCTCGCAAGGCGAGACCGCGCTGGAGATGATTGCGCGTCTTGAAGACGACGAGCTGGCCGACGTGTTGTTTAAGTTTGGCGACGAGCGCCGGTCACGTCGTATCGCGCGATCCGTGAAAAAGGCCTCCGATGAAGGAGAGCTCGTCACCACGCTCGACCTCCGCCGCGCCGTGGTGCGCGCTGTGGGCCCTGTGAGGGTAGGCGGGGTAGATCCTGCGACGCGCACGTTTCAAGCGCTGCGTATTGCCGTGAACGGTGAGTTGTCGGAGCTGGATGCATTGCTCGCCGCGTTGCCCAGTGTGCTCAGCCTTGGTGGTGTGGCGAGCGTGATCAGCTTTCATTCGCTTGAAGATCGCGCCGTCAAGCTTGCCTTCGTGCGCAACACAACTTGGAGTCCGCTGCACAAGAAACCCATGACTCCTTCTGATGAAGAGTGTGTCATCAACGCACGCGCACGCAGCGCCAAGCTGCGCAGTGCGCGCTACCTGGGTGAGTCTGAGGCGTGACATGCGTTTAAGTGCAGAGCGCGAAGCACGAGCGTTTTTGCTCACCTGGACGCTTGCGGTGGTGGGCGCGACCTCGGCGCTGTTGGTGCATCTTGGGCTGCGTGGTCGCAATGTGGAGCTTGGCTATGAGGTCGGGCGTCTGCGGGCCCAAGAGTCGAAGTTGCTCGAATCAAAGCGCGTGTTGGAACTTGAGGCGGCCAGCTACAAGAACAGCGAACGCGTGGGTGTCGTGGCGCGCTCACTGTTCGGCATGGCGCCCCCGCCGCCCGAACGCGTGTTGCATCTGAATGCAAAGCCGCTCAACTCTGTGCAACCTGCAACGACATCCCCAAATACGACGACCAGCACGCCATGAGGAATGTCGCCCCCGAGCGCGCCAAATGGATGCGCATGCGTATGGCCATGCTTGCCGGTGCGGTCGGCCTTGGGGCCGCGGGCGTCGTGCTCACCGCCTATCAAGTGCAGGTGCGCGATGGGGTGGATTGGCGCAGTCAGGCGGAGGGGCAGCGCGAGCGCAAGACGAGGGTCACGCAGCGCCGCGGTGGTGTCTACGATCGCATGGGCGAGCCGCTGGCCGTGAGTGTGGATGTGCCTAGCGTGTCGGTGGATACGGTCGATCTTTTGCGTGACACCGAGTCGCCCGTGGCCAAAGAAGCGCGCATCCGTGTGGTGGCTCCGCGCATCGCGGCTGCGCTCAATCTGAGCGTGGATGAGGTCTACACACGACTGTCATCACCTCGCCGTTTTCAATGGCTCAAGCGCCGCGTGACGGTGGAGGAAATCGCACATGTGCGTGCGCTCACACAAGCGCAGGCAGGCGTGCCCGGCATTCGAGGGTTGGCCGTGGATGGCGAGGGAAAACGCTTCTACCCGGGCCGAGCCTCTCTTGGGCCCGTGATGGGATTTGTGTCGCCAGATGGTGAAGGAAAAGATGGCTTGGAGCTAAAGCTCGACGATGAGCTTCGGGGGCGCACCATAGAGAGTCCAGTGCTGCGCGATCGCGCCGGGCGTATGGTGTACACGGAGAGATCGCAAGAAGGCGGTGTGGGCGGTCATGACATTCGGCTCACCATCGACGAAGCGATTCAGCACGAGGCCGAGGCCGAAGCTGAAGCCGCCTTACACACCTACGAGGCCGCGGGCGTGTCCATTGTCGTGATGTCGCCCAAGACAGGGGAGATTCTGGCGGTGGCCTCGGCGCCAAGCTACAACCCCAACGACTACGCCGCTTCGGACCCCAATGCTCGGCGCGCGCGTGCGGTGACCGATCGTTTTGAGCCGGGCTCTGTCATGAAGCCCTTCACGATGGCGGCTGCGCTCGCGGGCGGTGCGCTGTCGATGAACGACACCATTGATTGCGAGATGGGCGTGTTCAAGGTTGGCGATGTGACCATTCACGACACACACCCAAGTGCCATGTTGAGCCCCATCCAGATCATGGCCAAGAGCTCGAACATTGGCACACTCAAGATCGCGCTAAGGCTGGGCCAAGAACCATTGTATTCTGCACTTAGGCGCTTTGGCTTTGGCGATGCCACCGGACTGCCCTTGCCCGGTGAGGCCTCAGGCGTGCTTCGCCCCCGCGGTCGCCCATGGGTCGATGTCGAGACCGCCAACGCTTCCTTTGGTCAGGGCATTGCTGTGACCAACATGCAGTTGGCTTTTGCCATGGGCGCCATCGCCAATGGCGGCAAGCTGATGGAGCCCTTGCTTGTGCGCCGCGTGACCGATGAGAGCGGCACGTTGGTGCGCGAGTACGTGCCGCGTGTGCGCCGCGATGTGGTACCGGCGCATGTGGCGCGCACCGTGAGTGAGATGCTGGGCGCGGTCGTGAGCGAAGGCGGCACGGGTGTGGAGGCTGCGATTCCGGGCTTTCGCACGGCCGGAAAAACCGCCAC
>JAYWGD010000177.1:0-6917 GCA_043778435.1 Myxococcales bacterium
GGTCCCGAAATCGCGCGCGCGCTGCATCGGTGACGATGCGGCCAATGTCGTACTTGGGCTTCCACCCCAACACTTGGGCGGCCCTCTCTGCACTTGCCACCAAGGCGGGCGGGTCACCGGCCCGACGTGGCTGCATGTCTCGCTTCAACTTGCGCTTGGTGGCCCATTCAACTTGCGCCACCACCTCAAGCACGGAAGCGCCTTGCCCAGTACCCAGGTTGAGGATCAGCTCCTGCCCCGCAGGCCCTTCAAGCAGCTTTTCCGCTGCCGCAATGTGCGCGTCCACCAGATCCATGACGTGAATGTAGTCGCGCACACACGTGCCGTCCGGCGTCGGGTAGTCGCCTCCAAACACCGTCGCGCTGGGCTCCGGCAACAGAAGCGCATCGAGCAAGCGCGGGATCAGATGGGTCTCTGGCTTGTGATTTTCGCCCAGCTCACCCGAGGGATGCGCACCGGCCGCATTGAAATAGCGAAGCGCCGCATACGAAAACCCAAGCTGCTTGGCATAGGTCGCGAGCACGCGCTCGATCACGGCTTTGCTCTCGCCATAAGGATTGATGGGCGCAAGAGGATGCTGCTCTGTAATTGGCACTTCGAGAGGGTTGCCATACACGGCGGCAGTAGACGAGAACACCATCCGCGTAAGCCCGGCGCCCATGATCGCATCCAAAAATGCCAGGGTCAGCGCGACATTGGCCCGAAAATATTTGGCGGGATCCGCCATGGACTCATCCACGCGGATGAGCCCCGCAAAGTGAAACACGACCTCAAAGCGGTGCTCAGCAACCAACGCGCGCACAAGGGGTGCATCACTGATGCAGCCTTCCGCAAATACGGCCTGCGCATGCACCGCATCCCGAACGCCAGCCGACAAGTCGTCGAGCACCACCACCTCATGGCCGGCTTCCACCAAAGCCCGAACCAGATGCGATCCAATGTATCCTGCACCACCTGCGACGAGGGCTCTCAACGTACGGGCGTCGCGTTCACGACCTCCGCCACACGCAAAAGGTCTTCCTCGCTCAGGCTCGGGTGCACCGGCAATGCAAACACCTCGCGCGCGAGCATCTGCGCGACGGGCGTTGGAGCACTCACAATGCCCATTGCCTTGATGTGTTGCTGCTCGTTGGCGGGAAGCGGATAGAACACCGCGCACCCCACGCCTGCCGCCTCGATGCGCGCGACCTCAGCATCCCGCTCTGCCGCCGTGCTGCCGACAAGACGCACCGTGTACTGATGCCACACGTGATCGCGCCCTGGCGCCACCACAGGAGTGCGCACGCTTGTAAGCATCGACGACAAGCGGCCTGCGTTGTGGCGGCGCTTCTCGGTAAACTCTTGGCATCGCCCCAACTGGACCACGCCGATCGCGGCGTGCAAGTCGGTCATGCGAAAGTTGAAGCCGAGCATCTCGTGGTAGTAGCGCCGACGTGATCCATGCGCGCGCAAGAGCTTTGCCGCATCGGCGATGGCGTCGTCGTTGGTGGTGATCATTCCGCCCTCGGCGCTCATCACATTCTTGGTGGCATAGAGGCTGAAGCAGCCGGTGCCCATCGAGCCCGTCATGCGGTCGCCATAGCGCGCGCCGATGGACTGCGCGCAATCCTCGATCACGACCAACTGGTGCTCCGCTGCAAAGGCGAGGATCTCGTTCATGTCGCATGCCATGCCGTACAAATGCACCGGCATGATCGCCTTGGTGCGCCGCGTAAGCAGGTTCTTGAGCAGACGCACATCGAGATTGAACGTCTCGGCGCTCACATCGCAAAACACCGGCGTGGCACCCGTGTAAATCACGCTGTTGACCGAGGCAACAAACGTAAAAGGTGATGTAATCACCTCGTCGCCGGCGCCAATGCCATGCGCCAACAGCGCCGCATGCAGCGCCGTTGTTCCGGACGAGAAAGCCACCGCGTGGCGCGTGCCCACCACGGCCGCAAAGTTCGCCTCCAGCATGGCGGTGCGAGGCCCCTGCACCAACATGCCGGAATCGAGCACGCTCATCACCGCGGCCTTTTCCTGCTCACCAACGATTGGCGACGACAGTGCGATTCGTTTGTTCATCCTTGTTCCTTCGACGACGAGGGCGGATGCGCCACGCGCTCTCCTCGTTCGTTCACATAACCAATCACGCGCGCGGGATTGCCGACCACCAAAGCAAAGTCAGGCACATCACGTGTCACCACACTTCCGGCGCCAACCATCGCCCATCGCCCTACCGTCACACCACACACGACGGTGCAGTTTGCACCCAATGAGGCGCCATGCTTAATGCGCGTTGGCGTGCACGTCCAGTCGTCGACGGCCTTGAGGCCTCCATCCGGACGCACTGCGCGCGGGTACATATCGTTTGTAAACACCACGCAAGGCCCGCAGAACACACCATCCTCGAGCGTGAGACCACGGTACGTGCAGACGTAGTTCTGAAACTTGCAGTCTGCACCTACCACAACACCTTCGTCGATGTACGTCCCCATGCCCACGATGGTCCGCGCGCCCAGAACGGCGCCGTCTCGCACCTGTGCGTTTTGCCAAATGGAGACGCCGTCCTCAATTTTGGCATTCGCGCCTACATGCGCACTTGCGTGGATACGTGGAGCCATAGGTCTTTCGTCGAACGCGCCTAATTGCCTTTTAGAGGCGCAGGGACCAAGCCAGGGTTGAACCCCGGCCGCAACCGCACAGCGCCCTTAAGCGTGGGCGTGGGCACCGCGCCGACTTTCCCGGCGTCGGCGCCTGACAGAGCCACGCTTGGGTCCAAAAAGCTCACGCGACCGAAACGCTGAGCAGTGTGAAAATTCCCCTGCCCCAAAATCGGAGACCAGGCGACACCGCCATTGTTCTCCATCGCATAAAAGTTCATGCGCCAGGTGTCGGCATTGGCAGGCGGCTGCCTCTTGGCCCTGCCGAGGGAAGCCCATGGGATGGCCATTTCTACCGTGTATCCGGTGTCGCCATCGGCGACATCCTCGGCCTTGCCAACCGTGCCTTGCACCGTGGTGGCCGTCTTAAGATTGGCCACCCAATCCTCGTGACCAAAGGGCCCGTTGTCGCCGCCGCTGGGCATCTGCTTGCTGTCGAACTGCGAGTGAAACGCCAAGTTGTTGGGGCTCACCTGAATCTCGTAATAATCAAGCGCATCGCCGTCGCCGTCCGGATCGATCATCACCTCGACGGTGTCTTTGGTCCACAGTTTGGGCTGGCCGGTTGATGTGTGTGTCTCGGGCTTTTTGGCGCCATCAAATTCCTTGCCGGAGATGCTTGTATCCTGCACGCGGAAGAACACATATAGGTTGGTTGCATCCCACAACAACTTGGCAGAGCCACCGGGGGTTGCGGTGTTGGCCGAGCCATTGCCCACGTTGACGAACGGCCCCGTCGCGGCTGCCGTGTTCCAGGCCGCCTCGTCGTCCTTGCCGTCGATCACGATGGCAGTGCCAGCCTTGAGCTTCTCCGCCGTCAACGCAGGCACAGGAGCAGGCTGCGAGCGAGACGTCCACACGATCGCGCGGTTGTCGCCCGTCTGACGACCTGTGCTTACCTTCACGCGATCGTCGCCGCGCCAAAGGCCCGAAACAAGCTGCACGCCACCAGCGGCCTCAGGCATGTCGAACTTCACCTCGTCCGCGTACACCTTGCCCACCTCCCAAAATTCTGGACCCATGATCTGGTGCTCACCGAGGGCTTCTCGCAATGGCCCCGCTGCATCAAGGTTGCCGATGGGATCACCCCCGGCGGCGGGGATCAGGTGGGAGAAGAGCTTCCAGCCGCGATCAAACTTGGTGTCGCACTTCCAGTACATGGTGAGCGAGACATTCTCTCCGACCTTGGGCTCGGCCGGCACCACGCTGTAGCCCACCAAGTGCGCCTTGCCTTCGAAGTCGACGGCGAGCGCGCTTACACCTGCAGGCACCTCCGTCAGTATGTAGGGCGCCAAACGCGCGACGTCGTCGTCGCTTGGGCCTTTCTTTGCGCGCACACAGCCGGAAGAAATCAGGATGGCGGCAAGCCCCATCAACGAGACAACACGGGTCATTTTGCTCATTTGCGTCCCTTCTTGCGATTCTGTCGCTCACGCTTTTTGTCCGCCTTTTTGGCGTTCTTTTCCTTGTCCGACAAGGACTTCATTTTGGTCATGCCATCGAGCGCCGTGCCCACATCGCTGCGGCCGCCCATGCCGCCCATGCCGGGCATCCCTGGGAAACCGCCCATGCCACCAAACATGTCGGCGAGGCCGCCCATGCCCGGCATGCCACCCATGCCGCCACCTTGCGCCATTTTGCGCATCTGGTTCATCATGCCGAGCTTGTTCATCCCGGGGATCTTGCCCAGCATGCCACCCATGTTTTGGCCCATGCCATCCATCATCTGCTTCATGAACAAGAACTTCTGCACGAGCTCCCCAACAGCCTTCTCACTCTGACCAGAACCTTTGGCGATGCGCCTCACGCGCGACGGCTCACGCACGAGTACGTGGGCATCGCGTCGCTCATACTTGGTGAAGCTTTGGATCATCGCCTCGATGCGCACCAGCTCTCGATCGTCCAAGTTGACGTCGGCCGGCAGCGCACCCATACCGGGCATTTTACCCACCAGATCTTTCAGCGAGCCCATCTGCTGAATCATGCGAATTTGACTCAAAAAATCGTCTAGTGTAAAGTTGCCACTGAGCATCTTCATCGCATCTTGGGCCGCCTTTTCCTGATCAACGACTTCGCCGAAGTCCTTCATAAGACCGACGACGTCGCCCATGCCCAGCACCCGTGTGGCCATGCCCTCTGCGCGAAACGGCTCGAACTTGTCGGTGCCTTCGCCCATGCCCACGTAGCGCACGGGCGCGCCCGTCACCTCACGCACGCTCAGCGCCGCACCGCCGCGCGCATCGCCGTCGAGCTTGCTCAGAATCACGCCTGTAAGATGCAAGCGATCGTGAAAGCCTTTAGACACGCGTACAGCGTCTTGGCCGATCATGGCGTCGACAACGAGGTACACATTCTCGGGGCGTGCGCCGCTCTGAATGTCGGCGAGCTCTTGCATGAGTGCGTCGTCAATCGCGAGACGCCCCGCAGTGTCGTAGAGCACCACGTCGTACTTTTCGCGCGCCGCTTCTTCGCGAGCCTTGGTGCAGATGGTGACGGGCGATTCGCCTGGCAAGTTGAAGACCGGCACGTCGATGGCGCGGCCCAGCACCTTGAGCTGCTCCACGGCTGCGGGGCGCTGCATGTCGGCCGCCACGAGCAGGACCTTCTTGCCTTCCTTTTTGAGCAGGCGCGCGAACTTGGCGGTGCTCGTGGTTTTGCCCGAGCCCTGAAGGCCCACCATCATCACGCCGGTGGGACCATGCTTGGCCCATGTGAGCGATTCGCCATCGCTTTGCATGAGCGCCAGCAGCTCGTCGTGGCATGCTTTGGTGAACACATCGCCGGCCGAGACTTTGATGCGCTTGCCGCTTGCGTCTTTGGCGGTGGTGCGCACCGTATCGCCCAAAGCCTTGGCTTTGACGCGCTCCAAAAAGCCACGAACCACACCCATTTCTACGTCGGCTTCGAGCAGCGACAAGCGCACTTCTCGCAGCGCCGTGTCGATGTTTTGCTCATTGAGCTCAGTGAGCCCACTCAACCTGTTTTTGGCTTGCTGAAAGCCATTCGCGACCGCTTCAAACATAGCGCGAGGGACTAACCCACGCGCGTCGCAAAGTCACCCATGAAGGCCGCCAATGCGTGCGCACTGGAGGGCTCCACTGCATTGTACAAAGAGGCACGGATTCCCCCCACGCTGCGATGCCCTTTGAGGCCCGCCATGCCGTGTGCTTCGGCCTCCTTCACGAAGCGAGCCTCGAGCTCTTCGCTTGGCAAGCGGAACACGGGATTCATCTCGCTGCGCGCGCCAAGTTCGACCGGACAACGGTAAAATCCTGCCGAGGCCGCGATGGCGCCGTACACGGCCTTTGCCTTCTCGTCGGTGCGTGCGGCCACCACCTGCAGGCCGCCGAGTTGGTCGATCCAATCGAGCACCAAATCGACCATGTAAATCGCAAACGTGGGAGGTGTATTGTGCAACGAATGATCTTTGGCGTGGGTGCGCCACTGAAAGATGCTTGGGATGTCACTTCGGCCCCCCGCGATCCAATCTTTGCGCACCGACACCACTGTGACACCACTGGGACCTAAGTTTTTCTGGGCTCCCGCGTACACCAACGCGTAGTCACTCAAGCGCATTGGGCGCGAAAAAATGTCGCTAGAGGCATCGCAAACCACGTCCAATCCGCGAGCATCGAAAGGGACTTGAGTGAGCGCACCCGGCCACTGCACACCGTGCACGGTCTCGTTGCTTGTCATGTGCACGTATTTCCAAGCGCTGTCGATAAGCACCGATTCTGGCAAGCACGCCTCACACTTGGCTGCATTTCGCACATGATTGGACAAGGCGCGTGCTGCAGCCTCGGCCTTCTCACCCCAGGTGCCTAAGTTGATGTAACCAGCTCCATCGCTCGGCGAAAGCATGTTCATGGCCACTTGCGCAAAGATCTGTGTCGCACCTCCTTGCAGCAAAAGCACTTCGTGGTCGTCGCCCAAGCCCATCAGCGCATGCAGGCGCGCAAGCACACGCATATGCAAGGCCTCATAGGCTTTGCCGCGATGGCTTTGTTCCATGACCGACATTCCCGTGCCATCAAAGTCGAGCATTTCCGCGCGGGCGCGTTCGAGCACCAACAAGGGCAAGGCGCTGGGGCCGGCGGAGAAGTTCAACACTCGATGCGTGGCGGTCATGGCGCTCATGATGCCAGTTAAGTAGACTCTCGGCCCAATGCGAACGCTCTTTTTTGGTACTCCCGATTATGCCGTTCCCAGCTTGCGCGCGCTCGCACAGATCTCCGAGGTGATGGGCGTCGTGTGCCAGCCCGACAAGCCCAA
>JAYWGD010000178.1:0-2444 GCA_043778435.1 Myxococcales bacterium
CTGTTTCATCCCAACAACCACCACACGGTGCGACGCCACCTCGGACGCGACATGGGCCACCACCTCGGAATGAAACGATGCCATCTTCGAAAGAGCCTCGGGCGCAATGTTGTCGGACGAAAGTTTTTTGCGAGAATCAGCGGTAGTCATGACCCGCATGGATAGACTTCGCTTGCCTACAGTGCAAGCTTGTCAGCTTTGCTTAATCTCCAGCCTTGTACTGGAAGGTGTACTTGGTACACATCGCCGATTTGCTTGAGATATCCATGATCAAACTGACGTCGTCGTCGGCAGTGTCGCAATCATATTTGATCCGCATGGTCTGTGCGGATGCCGTGCTTGTAAAGCAACAACCCAGAAACTTCCCTTTTGATTCGGGGTCCACCGCGGCGACAGAAGCAGCCGGGCACTGGGGTTCTTTGTCGAAGGCCTTGGACGCGCAATCCATGTAGACGCAAAGTTTTTGGTCAGCTGCGCCAGAGGTGATCTCGACGTAGGGCTTTGGGAAAAGACCGCTCTTGACGTCATCGACAAACACCAAAAAACGATCGATATCGTCGGGGCCGGACAACACGCCCTGCTGCGTGAATGACACTTTCGAGTCGTCTTTGATTGCCTTCAGGCTGAACGGCGAGTCGGTTCCGCCCCAGTCGTCTGGGTCGTTGCATTGCAGCCCGGACTCAACAACCAAGGGGATCCCGGTGTCTCGTGCGGCTTGTTGCGCATCGGGCGTCTCGGCGGCCCCGTCAGAGCTCGCATCGGGCGCTTTGGCATCGCGACCAGCGACGCCCGGCGCAGCCCCACTGTCGGCGGTGCCACAAGCGACAAGTCCACCCAAAAGCACGACGGTGAAAGCAATGCTGCGCATGCTCTAAGTGTGCCCGGGCCATTGTGCCCGCGCAACTTCAACGCGTGACACCACGGCGCATTGCGACATAAAATATCGCCCCATGAGCACCGAACGCCGCACGCTGTACCCAGAGTTGGACGCCTACCGAACGGGCATGCTGGACGTAAGCGATGGGCATCAGATCTACTTTGAGGAAAGCGGCAATCCTCAGGGAAAACCCGTGGTCTTTGTGCACGGTGGTCCGGGTTCCGGCACAAGCCCCACACAGCGACGCTTCTTTGATCCGGCCGTGTTCCGTATCGTGCTTTTTGATCAGCGCGGCTGCGGCAAAAGCCTTCCCTTTGCATCGCTGGAGCACAACACCACCTGGCACTTGGTGGCGGACATGGAGCGGCTGCGCACGCACTTGGGCGTGGAGGCTTGGCATGTGTTTGGCGGATCGTGGGGCAGCACCTTGGCGCTTGCGTATGCGCAAACCCATGCAGCGCGCGTGAAATCGCTCACACTGCGCGGCATCTTCTTGATCCGCGACGAAGAGATCGAATGGTTTTACCAAAAGGGCTGCAGCGCCATTTTCCCCGATGCGTGGGAGGCGTATCAGCAGCCCATTCCCGAGGCCGAGCGCGGCGACATGGTGAGTGCATATTACAAGCGTCTTACGAGCAGCGACGCCCGTGTACGCAGCGAGGCCGCCAAAGCTTGGAGCATCTGGGAGGGCAGCACCATCGTGCTCTATCCCAGCGCCGAGGAAGTCGCGCGTATGGGCGCCGACGAATTTGCAGACGCGTTTGCACGCATCGAATGCCATTACTTTACGCACAAAGGGTTCTTCGACGAGCGCACAGCGCTACTCCACAACGTAGACAAAATCCGGCACATCCCAGCCGTGGTTGTGCAAGGTCGCTACGACGTCGTGTGCCCCATGATGAGCGCATGGGCGCTGCACAAAGCATGGCCCGAGGCGGCGTTTCACATCACGCCGGATTCGGGGCACAGCGCGTTTGAACCAGGAAATATCCATGAGTTGGTGCAAGCCACCGACCGTTTTGGAACGCTAGCCTGATGGGCCTGATGGGCCTGATGGCTCCAAGCAAGGCCGCCGCGGCGCACTGGCTGATCAAGAGCGAGCCCTACAAGTACCCGTATGCGCAGCTCGAGAAGGACGGCATGGCCGTGTGGGACGGCATTCGAAACTACGAAGCCCGCAACAACTTGCGCGCCATGCGTGTGGGCGATCTTGCGCTCTACTATCACTCGAATGAGGGCAAGGAGATCGTGGGCGTCGCACGCGTCACGCGCACGGCCTATCAAGAACCTGACTGTGATGAGAATTGGTCGGTGGTGGAGTTTGAGCCCGTGATGGCCTTGCCCGCGCCCGTGACGTTGGCCGCCATTCGAGAGCACGCCATGCTCGGGCAGATGGAAATGATGCGTCGAAATAGGCTCTCGGTCACGCATGTGAGCCCCGAGGAGTATGCCTGCATTCTTGCGCTAGGCGGCGTCAACACGCGCTCCCCTGCCCGCGCGAAGAAGAGCTCGCCCAGTGCGGCACGAACCAAGTAGTGTGAGGCCACTGTGATGACACCACGCACAT
>JAYWGD010000179.1:0-2432 GCA_043778435.1 Myxococcales bacterium
GACGATTGCTGGGGCGATCTTGCCTGCGCACACAGCCTGCAGGACAACACGCTCGACGGCGTGGTGGCCGTGCGTGATGGGTCTGGCTCGCTCATCGAGAACAATCGACGCGACAGCTCGCCGCAGGAGCTCGCCGGGCGGGTGAACGACTGATCGCGCGTTGTCACCTGAGAACGCTCGCGCGCGCTCTTACGCGACGACGCGCGTGCGCACGCTTGTGGTGAGCCGTGCGATGTCGGCGCCGACTTGGCTCGCCACTTGGTCGTCGATGTCCATGATGAGATAGCCAGTGTCGGCATCCGTGCCCAAGAGCTGCGCGCGAATGTTGGCGCCCCGCTCCGATACAATGCGGTTGATGTCACGAAGCACGCCGGGAACGTTCTTGTGCACGTTCAATACGCGCTCGGTGCCTGGAGCCTGAGCCAGTTCGAGGTTGGGAAAATTGACGGACTGTGCGGTCGTGCCTAGGGCCACATAGCGACACAAGCTGGTGGCCACCTCGCGGCCAATGGCAGCCTGGGCCTCTGCCGTGGAGCCGCCGATATGAGGCGTCAGCAACACATTGGGCAAGCCCTGAAGCACAGACGTGAACGTCTGTCCGTTGGCTTCCGGCTCCTCGGGAAACACATCGATGGCCGCGCCCGCGAGGCGCCCTTCACGGACCGAATCCGCGAGCGCATCGACATCCACCACAGTGCCTCGACTGGCATTGATGAGATGCGCCGACGTCTTCATTTGCGACAACTCGGCGGCGCCAATGAGGTTCTTGGTTTGAGGCGTCTCAGGCACATGCAGGGTGACAAAGTCGGCCTCGGCGAGCAGATCTCCAAGTGTGTCTGTGGGGCGGGCATTGCCAATGGCCATCGTGGTGCGGATGTCGTAGCTGATGACCCGCATGCCCATGGCTTCGGCCAGCACGCCCACTTGCGATCCGATGTGCCCGTAGCCTACGATACCCAGCGTTTTGCCTCGCAGTTCGTGACATCCCGCCGCTACTTTTCTCCATACGCCGGCGTGCACTTCTCGGCTGCGATCCCCTAGCTGTCGGGCCAAACAAACGAGCTCACCGATGACCAGCTCGGCCACGCTGCGCGTGTTGGAGAACGGCGCATTGAACACCGGCACACCCGCGACTTTCGCGGCATGCAGGTCCACCTGATTGGTACCGATGCAGAATGCACCTACTGCAAGCAGGTGGGGTGCAGCTGCAATGACATCGGCAGTGACGCGCGTCTTGCTGCGAATGCCCAAGACCTCTACCTGCGCAATGCGCGCGAGCAGCTCCTCGTGCTTGAGCGCACTGGGCAAGGACTCGACCTCGTAGCCTTCGCCTCGCAACATCTCTCCGGCCGAAGGATGAATGCCCTCCAAGAGCAGAACGCGAATGGTGGGCTTAGGGATCATGCTCGTCATGGGCCGGAGCCTATCAGGGCCCGTGCTTTGCGTCCAAACCGCGTCGGACGCTACGCGGCCGTTGGCGCCTCAAGAGACGCAAAACGGCGCAACTCTGGAAACCACCAGGCCCAAAGCGCCACCACCAACAGTGTGCCAAAGCCGCCCAAAGCGACCGACGGCACGGCGCCCAACCAGCCCGCCACAAAGCCCGATTCGACTTCGCCAAGATCGTTCGAGGTGATGATGAACAGCATGCTCACCGCGCTCACACGGCCGCGCAACGCGAGCGGCGTGCCGAATTGCACGAGCGTGGATCGCGTGACCACACTCACCATGTCGAAGGAGCCGAGCAGCACCAGCATGATCGTCGAGAGCCAAAAGGATCGCGAATAGGCAAACGCGATGGTGGCCACGCCGAAGGCGGCAACGGCCGCGAACATCCAGCGGCCCGCGTGCTGTTTGACGGGCCGCGCAGCCAGCCACGCGCCCATGCAGACTGCACCCAATCCCGGTGCTGCGCGAAAAATACCTAAGCCCTCCGGACCAATGTGCAGGATGTCACGCGCGTAAACCGGCATCATGGCAACTGCGCCTCCAAGCAGCACGGCAAACAAGTCCAGGCTCACCGCACCCAGCAAAAGACGGTTTGAAAACACATAGCGGAGGCCCGCGAACACATCCGATCCGCGCCTTCCAAAACCCAGCGGGACCCGGCCTGCACCCATCATTGCGACGCCCACCACACATGCAAACACCACACAAGTGACGGCGCCCAAAAGGCGATGCACCCCCAGCGGACCGAGCAAAAAACCACCCAACGCAGGCCCTGCAAGCTTGGCCATCTCCAC
Source organism: Myxococcales bacterium (assembly GCA_043778435.1). Taxonomy (GTDB): domain Bacteria; phylum Myxococcota_A; class Polyangia; order Polyangiales; family Polyangiaceae; genus JAAFHJ01. Next base: position 2,244 of record JAYWGD010000179.1, read on the forward strand.
CACCACCGAGAGCACGCGCACACTTGCTGCGCCATGCCCCGCTGGGGCCACGTCTTGCACCAAAGACTGCGCCGCAGGAACGCTGGTGCTGCGGGCCGCGCCCACGCAGAACAACAAAGCATACAGAACGGTGAGGCGCGGCGAAGCGCGGCCGCACTCAAGATACAAAGCAAACGAGAGCGCGCAACT
>JAYWGD010000180.1:0-2427 GCA_043778435.1 Myxococcales bacterium
GGTGCGTTTTTTTTCGCCGGGATTTTCGACGTTATGGGTCTCGCTGATCACCCAGACTCCGCGAGAGTTGGTGGGGCCGCTTGTTCAAAGCCTCAAGCACGAGATGACTGCGCGCGACCACCGTCTGGCCAAGCTTGCCGGACTTCGCTTGATGTCCGTGCGCGAGGCGCTGCGCCTTGCGCTTGGTGAGTCCGCGCCCGCGCCCGCGCTTTCGATTCGCCCCCCGGCATCTGCTTTGGTCGTCTCTATCGTCCCACCAAGGCCAGCTCGGTCTCTCGTGCGATCGGTGCAGCGCATGCAGCTGCCGCTTGGATGTGATGCGGCATGGGCTTCTGCAGAATACATGCGTTGGCTCCCGCGCGCGCTGCACGGCCTTTTCGGTGTAGCCGTAGGATCGGATGGCGTGTGCTTGTTTGGGGTGAGCTTTCTGCGTACGCCGCTGCTCGCGTTGGCTCCGCGTACAGGCTCGAACACCGCCGATCAGGCCGTGTTCGATGTGGAGTCCGGGCTGCTTGTGGCGCCGATGCAGCGAGGTCGTTTCGAGCTGCGGCAAGTCTTGGATGAACGCACGCTCATCACCGCGATCCACGACTTTGCCCCGCGCTTGCCGTGGCTCTTGTATCGTTGCACGCAGGCCGTGTTTCACGGCTGGGTGATGGCGGCGTTTGCCAGGCATTTGCGGCGAAGCCCCGCCACATCCGCCCCAGCCTCGGGCCACAATTGAATCTCTTGGCGTTGCGCCTTTGGGAATGCTAGTTCTGTCTACCCTCAATCGCCGCCTCGGGTTATCCCGGGCACCCCAATGCATGGAGTCTACAATGACCACAAACGTAAAAAAGAGCCCACTCGCCACCGTCAAAGAAACCCACGGAGACAAGAAGTCCCTGGTTTCTGCCGTTGAGGCCTTTGCCAAGAACGCAGATCTCTGGTTCTCGAGCAAGAACGAAGGCAAGGGCTTGGCCCACGTTTCGAACGGCAAATTGCTCAAGTTGCTCGCAACGTTCAATGCCGTGAAGACGCAGTTCGGTACACGCGCCAAGCTCGTAAACGCCATCGCCGATCTCGAGAAGCGCACCAAGGACGAAGGCTACAAGGCTCGCTTGGGCGGCTACCCAGTTCCACGCTTGTTCGACATGTACAAGTCGGCCGACAAGCGCACCAAGGCCGCCGCCGCGAAGGCCGCCAAGTTGCCAGCGCCCGCCAAGAAGGCCGCCAAGGCCCCAGTGGTGAAGAAGCCCGTCGCCAAGAAGGCCTGAGCCTTTTCTCTCTCCCAAAACAACGCCTTGTGGGTCCGCTCACAAGGCGTTTTTTTGCGCGCGAGGCTCTCGCTGCTCTACTCTCCGAGGACCAATATGGCTGAACAATCTCTACGCGCCGACATGCAGTGTTCCGAAGACAAGTACTGGGAAGCCTTCTTCTCGCCCCAGTACAACAAGGAGCTGTTCTTTGATTGCCTCAAGTTTCCTGGCTACGAGCTCTTGGAACAGACGGAAGACGACACGCAAATCAAGCGCCGTGTGAGGATCACGCCGCCCGTTGCGGGATTGCCCGGGCCCGTCAAAAAGATCATCGGCGACGCGTTCTCCTATATCGAAGAAGGCACCTTCAACAAGGCCACCAAGCGCTTCACGTTTCGGGTGCAGCCTAGCGTCGCAGGCGACAAGACGAGCACCTCTGGCGAGATGTGGTGTGAAATCCAGGGCGGCAAACCGGTACGCCACAGCAAGCTCAAGGTCGACGTCAAAATCTTCATGGTGGGCGGCTTGGTCGAGGATCTCATCCTGTCCAATTTCAAGTCCTCGTTCGATGTCGCGACCGACTTTACAAACGTGTACACTGCACGAACCTGAGCTTTGACTTCGGTCTCCTCCCGCGGTTCGCCCGTGTCGTTTTGGAGCGCGACGTGGGTCGTGTTCCAGAAAGATCTCCGTCTCGAATGGCGTACGCGCGAGATACTCGTGACGGCGGTTTTCTTCGCCTTCTTGGTCACGGTGATGGCCAGTCTTGCATTTGCGGGGATGCGTAGTGGCGAAACGGTTCCTGGTGCCATTTGGCTGCCAGTGTCCTTCGCCAGCGTGCTTGCACTGACACGGACCTGGCAGCGCGAACGCGACGACGATGCACTCACTGGTCTGTTGCTCACGCCCATGCCGCGCGCCGCACTCTATGCAGGCAAAGCGGCCGGCTTATGCGTATTTTTGCTGTTCGTTTTTGCCGTGGTGACTTTGTCGGCCGGGTTGTTTTTTCACGAGTGGTTTGCATCAGTCTGGCATCATCTCCTGGCGTTGGAGCTTCTTGGCATCGTCGGGCTCGCAAGCTTTGGAACTCTGTTCGGCGCGATGACGGTGCGCACCCGTGCACGCGATTTGGTCCTCGCTTCGGTGCTGTTGCCGCTTTTGTGGCCTGTGCTTCTCACGGGCGTTTCCG